>JBFKCZ010000018.1:0-13922 GCA_041620035.1 Pseudomonadales bacterium | reverse complement strand
CGACAGCGCCGGCCGCATCTACAGCTACGAGCGCGTCTGGCACCCCGTGCACCCGGCGCTGAAGGAGCAGGGCCCGTACATCGTCGTGCTCGTGGAATTGCCGCATGCCGACAATGTACGCCTCGTCGGCAATCTGCTTGGCGACCCCCGGCAGGCGGTTCGCATCGGCGCGCCGGTGAAGGCTGTGTTCGAACATCACACGGACGCGCAGCCAGCCTACACATTGCTGCAGTGGCAGCTGGCGACGTAGCGCCACATCGTCGCGCGCAACCTGTTATGGTGACTCCACCTTCGAGTCGATCTTGAGGGTGCGCGAGCACCCGGCAAGCGTACGCGAGTATCTGTCGACACGCCCGCGCGAACGGCGATCACTTCGATCGCCGCACCATTCGTTCGGGAGGAAACTCAATGAAGTCCATATCCACCGCGGTATTTTTCATGCTGCTCGCCATCGTCCGGCCGGCCAGCGGCGACGTCCTGCAGGTCAACATCTGGCAGCCAATGCCCGGCAAGGCTGCAACCACAATTCAAAATGCACAAACGGCGCGTGCCATCCACACCAAGGCCGGTGCCAATGTGGTCGTTGGTAGCGACCAGATGGGCCGCGTGCACTACGGCATCGGACTGCCGAGCTGGGAAGCGTGGGGGCAGTTTCGCGCCAAGATGGCGGCCGACGCGGAGTGGTCGGCGTTCGTCGAGAAGCTCGGCAAGAACCCGTCGGCGGTCCTCGAAGATGTCTACATGCTGGACCAGCCAGCGGGCGGTGCCATCAAGAGCGTTTATCACGTGTCGATCTGGGAGCCGCTGCCGGGCCAGGGCGCTGCGACGTTGAAGACCGCGATGGGTGCAAAGCCGATCCACGAGAAGCTCGGCGCAACCATCGGCATCAATGTCGATGAGTACGGGCGATTGCACTACGTCGCATCCTTCGACAGCTGGGCGGCGTGGGGCAAGTTTCAAGCCGACGAAGCCGCGAGTAAGGAATGGAATGACTACATCGCCGGATTCATCGCCAAACCGTCAGCGACGCTCAAGAAGGTCTACCTGGCAGATCAGATTCCCGCCAACTAGGAATCGCGCAGATTCATTCGGGCTCGCCCTTCAGAAGTTGCGGCAGTTCGCCGTCCGAATCGCGGGCGAGCAAACCGACCCGGGAATAGACCCGCAGTTTTTCCCGGGTGTCGGCGATGTCCATGTTGCGCATGGTCAGCTGACCGATGCGATCCTGCGGGGAAAAGCCGCCTTCGGCCTTCTCCATGGTCAGCCGTTCGGGGTGATAGGTGAGGTTCGCGCTCGTGGTATCCAGAATCGAGTAGTCGTTCCCACGGCGTAGTTCCACCGTCACTTCGCCGCTCACCGCGCGGGCGACCCAGCGCTGTGCAGTCTCGCGCAGCATCATGCACTGCGGATCGAACCAGCGGCCCTGATAGAGCAACCGGCCGAGCCGGCGGCCGTTGATGCGGTATTGCTCGATCGTGTCCTCGTTGTGAATGCCTGTAACGAGTCGTTCGTAGGCGAGATGCAGGAGTGCCATGCCTGGCGCTTCGTAGATGCCGCGGCTCTTCGCTTCGATGATCCGATTCTCGATCTGATCGCACATGCCCAGGCCATGGCGGCCGCCGATCTCGTTGGCGCGCGTGAAGAGCGCAAGCGCATCGTCGAACGTTTCACCATTCAATTCGACGGGCTGCCCCTCTTCGAACTTCACGGTCACCACTTCACGCTTCACGGTGACGTCGTCGCGCCAGAACGCCGCACCCATGATGGGCTTGACGATGTCGATGCCTTTATCGAGGTACTCGAGATCCTTGGCTTCGTGAGTGGCGCCGAGAATGTTGGAGTCCGTCGAGTAAGCCTTCTCTGCGCTCATCTTGTAGGCGAAGCCGTTGGCGGTCATGTACGCGGACATTTCCTTGCGGCCGCCGAGTTCGTCGATGAACCGCTGATCGAGCCACGGCTTGTAGACGCGTAAACTGGGATTGGCCAGCAGGCCATAGCGGTAGAAGCGCTCGATGTCGTTGCCTTTGTACGTGCTGCCGTCACCCCAGATGTTGACACCGTCTTCGCGCATGGCGATCACCAGCATCGTACCGGTCACTGCTCTACCGAGCGGTGTGGTATTGAAATAGGTCGCACCGGCCGTCGAGATGTGGAATGCGCCGCACTGAATCGCGCCGATGCCCTCCGCAACGAGCTGCGGCCGGCACTCGATCAGCCGCGCCTTCTCCGCGCCATACTCCAGCGCTTTGCGCGGGATCTCGTCGTAGTCCGATTCGTCGGGCTGACCGAGGTTGGCCGTGTACGCGTAGGGAACTGCGCCATGCGCGCGCATCCAGTGCACGGCGGCACTGGTGTCCAATCCGCCCGAGAATGCGATGCCCACCCGTTCGCCAACGGGCAGGTCCTTCAAGATGGTGGCCGACATTGCGATCTCCGAACGATGACGGCGCGCAGGATACAACGGCCTGAGCTAGCATCCCAGGCAACAGTGACCAGGAACCGAGCACGCCATGCGTCACCCCTACGATGTTCCACCAGAGGCCCTCACACTCGTTTCCGATGACCGCCGGGTGCGCGTGCGGCCATTCGTCGAATCAGATCGCGCCGCGTGGACCCGGATGTGGCGAGGCTATCTCGACTTCTACGAAACGAAGCTCTCCGATGCGCAATATGCGCTCACGTGGCGGCGCATCCATGATCCGAACGAACCCCAATTCGGCTACATCGCCAGCGTCGACGGCAAACCCGAGGGAATCGTCCACATCATCTTTCACCGATCGGGCTGGACCGATGCACCCTCCTGTTACCTTCAGGATCTGTATGTGAATCCCGATGTACGCGGCAAACAGATCGGCAAGGCGCTGATCGATCACGCCTACCGCGTGGCCCGGGCTGCGGGCAGTTCCGGTGTCTACTGGCTGACGCACGAAACGAACGCCTTCGCGATGCGGCTGTACGATCGCGTGGCGCGAAAGACGGGCTTCGTGCACTACCAGAAGGCCGTTGGCGAGGCTTCAGACTCCTGATCGAACCACGGCTCGCAACGCGACGAGGTGCTTGACGTCCCAGCCCTGTTCGTAGCCTTCGAGGTTGTCGCCCGCATCGGCACCCAGACGCTCGAAACCGTGATGGAAGAGTTCCACCAGCGTACCGTCGTAGAGTCGCGTCAGACGGATCGTCCAGAGCGTGGGCACGGCCCATGCGGCATCGCCAGTCCAGTTGCTCTCGATCGTCAGTTCCTGCTCCGGCTCGTAGACGAGCACGCGACCGCCAAAGTGACGCCGGGCACCACCGATCTCCACACTGAAGTCGGCAAAGCCGCCCTCGCGCAGGTCGAGCGCGTGCAGCGTGTGCCCCAGCCCCAGCCAGGCCTTGATGCGTTCGAACGCGGAAAATTCCTGCCAGACGCGCGCGACGGACGCCTCGATGAAGATGCTGCGGCGGACGTGGAAGGCACCGATCGTCGTCGGCATTGCGCCCTCCCTTCTTGAGCGAGATTCAGTTTCGAGAAGACCATCTGCTCGTATTGGCTGTCAAGCGGACCGGGTGTCGGTGGGAATGATAAGGTAATGAAAGAAGACGACGGGGGAACCAACGATGATCGAGCGGATTCCGTTTGGACGCACGGGCCATCTGAGCAGCCGCGTACTGTTCGGTGCTGCAGCACTCGGCGGCATGAAGCAGGAGCGTGCCGACCGCGTACTCGAGATGCTGCTCGAGCACGGCGTCAATCACATCGATACAGCAGCCAGCTATGGCGAATCCGAATTGCGACTCGCACCGTTCCTGAAGACACACCGCAAGGAATTCTTTCTCGCCACCAAAACCGGCGAACGCACCGCCGATAAGGCGCGTGAGTCCGTACACCGCTCGCTCGAACGCATGGGTGTGGATCAGATCGACCTCATCCAGATGCACAACCTGGTGGACGAAAAAGGCTGGAACACCGCGCTGGGTCCGGGCGGTGCACTCGGTGCATTGATCGAGGCGCGGGAGCAGGGACTGGTGCGATTCATCGGTGTCACGGGTCACGGCACGAATGTCGCTGCCATGCACAGCCGAAGCCTCGAGCGGTTCCCGTTCGACTCGGTTCTGGTGCCCTACAACTTTTCGATGATGCAGCAGCCCGAGTACGCCTCCGATTTCGAAACGCTCGTCGCCACGTGCGAAGCGCGCGGCGTCGCGGTTCAGACGATCAAGGCGATCGCGCGGCGACGCTGGCAGGACGGTGACGACGAGAAGCGTTTCAGCTGGTACATGCCGCTGCGTTCCCAAGGGCCCCTCACGCGAGCTGTTCACTACACGCTGTCGCGGCCCGGTTTGTTCCTGAACAGTTCGAGCGACGCAACGCTCTTGCCGGCGGTGCTCAAGGCGGCCAGCGAGCACGTCGTGAAACCGTCGAATGCCGCGATGCTCAACGATCAGCGCAGCGAAGCCATCGAACCCCTGTTCGTGCGCGGCGTCAGCGACGAGATCTGAGCACGCTTTCGATCGAGATGCTTCGATCAAAGTGTCGCGTAGAACGCCTTCCACGCATTGCGCCCCAGGCGGTTGTAATCGCGCATGTCGCTGTTGAGCCGCTTGCGCAATGCGACATCGACCAGCTCTTGCGGCAACAGCGGATCGAGCAGAATGGCGCTGGTCACGGAGCGACCCACCATGAGCGTCTCCCGGGCCGCATCGCCCACGGACATGCGCTTCACACGCGCGGTGCTCGCCGCCAATCGATCGATGTTCTGCCGGTAACCGCGTTCCAATCGCTTGCGACCCCAGAGCCGTTCGATCGCACCGGGCGAGTGCGGCGAAAGCTGCATCACCAGCAGCACGCGGGCGCGGTCGTCGAGACCGAGCGAGACGAGTGCTGAACGAACATCGTCGATCGAGTCGGTCAGGTTGTCCGGGCGTATCCACAGACCGCTCTCGAGCGGCGCGAAGCCCTTCAGCCTCATCGCGCGCTCGCGGGCGCGCACTGCGGATCGGTCCCCGCGTTTGAGTGGCCCGGTATGCACCGCGATCCAACCCCGGGTCCACGGCTTCACCGTGTCTTCGAGTCCATCCCAGGCCACCACCGCCGCATGCATTCGATCGCCTTTCGGTCCCAGTCCGTACTCACCCCGCTCCAGCGCCTGCAGCACGCCATTGCGGGTGAGACGCGTCAGGGCCACGCGAATCGCGCGCGAGTCGATGCCGAACAGGGCGCCAGCCGCGATGAGTTGCGCGCTCGTCAACGTTGGCCTCGACACCGAGTCGGCGATGGACAGGATGAGATCCGGGGCGCTGAAACCAGCGCCGCCGTTGTTCGATTTGCGCTCGGCGGGCATCACGGTGCGAGCGTGACCGCGTAGCCGCGCACGAACTCCGGCGGCATGCGCGTCGGCTTTCCCGACTCGAGGTTGAGGCAAAAGTAGTCGATTTCACCGCGCAGGAGGGTCGCACTCGGACGCGGGCCTCCCGCGCGGCGAATGAGCTGGAATCGACGCGTCACGCGAAGCCGATCGCCACGCGTGATCCAGTTGCCGACCAGCACGACGTCGCCCGCGTGCGCGGCGGCGAGATAATCGAGTCGCACGCTGCGCACCGCCATGCCGCGCGCCATTCGCAGACATACCGGCTCAGGCAACCCAACCGACGCCGAATGTGCCCAGGCGCAGCGTTCGAGCCACTTCAAGTACACCGCGTTGTTGACGTGGCCGTACGAATCGACGTCCCCAGGCAGGGCAGTCACCTCAGTAACGAAGGGATCGGGGTGATCCCAAGGAGGATCACTGTCCGGCGTCATCCCGTAACGCGTTGAAACTGACCAGCCGCCTGAAGCCGGGTCATGAAGTCCGGTTCGTAGGCCGACTCGGGTGCCTCACGTACCATGCGGTCGAGCACCTTCGCGTCTTCGCCGACGAGAATCCGCCACCGATCGTTGCGGACGCCGTCGAGAATTACGTTGGCCGCCTGCGCTGCCGTCATCGGCGCGTTGTCGCGGAAGTCGATACCACGCTGCTTGATGGCGGCACGGATGTGATCGTCGGGCACGTTGTCCACGGGTAGACCGCGCTTCTTCATGAACGCCCGCGCCTTGGCGACCTCTTCGGTAGGCATTTCCAAGGGATCGGCGTGGCCGAGCACCTTGCCGGTGTTGATGCCGATCGACGTGCCGATGTGGCCGGGCATGACCACGGCTGCTTTGACGTGGGGTGCGGTCTCGCGCAGATCGTTGATCAGCGCTTCCGTGAAACCCTTCACCGCGAACTTCGCCGCGCTGTAGGCGGTGTGGGGAATTCCCGGCCCCAGACTTGCCCAGAATCCGTTCACGCTGCTCGTATTGACGATATAGCCCTCTTCGGCTGCCACGAGCAGCGGCATGAACGCCCGTGCGCAGTAGTAGACGCCATACCAGCAGACACCGAAGGTGCGCTCCCACTCGTCCCGCGGACCTTCGACGAAGCCACCACCGCCGCCGATCCCGGCATTGTTGAACAGGAGATTGATGTGATCGGTGTCGTGCGCCGCCACGGCAGCGTCGCGAAATGCGAGCACTTCGTTCTCCACCGACACATCGCAGCGGTGCGCGGAGATCCTCACCTGCCCCTTGGCCTGTTTCTCCGCAAGGCTTTTGGTTTCGGCCATGTTGGCTTCCGAGACGTCGCACATCGCGACGTGACATCCTTCGGCCGCGAGACTGCGTACCAGCTCGCGCCCCATCCCTGTGCCACCGCCCGTCACCACCGCGATCCGGCCCTCGAAACTCTTCATTGATGGACACCCTTCCGCTGGTCGTTGATTCCACTCATGTTCGATGAAGTCCGATGACCCGCGCAAGTCAATTTATGACACCGATTGACGTATAACGTCATTCCATGTAATAAATGATTCCGGCGCCATACGCTTCGGAACGTCAGCAGCATGACCCCAGACGGCAGCACCCGATATCACGTCAGCGACTGGCTCACCGCCGAGCAAGTCGCCGCCGTCGTGCGTCGATCCGACTGGCGCGCGGCCGCGACGCTACTGGTCAATTACCTGATCATCGCCGGGGCGTTCGCTCTCGCGATCGTCTGGCCAAACCCCCTCATCATCATCGTCAGCGTGCTTCTCCTCGGGGCGCGGCAATTGGGCCTCGAAGTGCTGAACCACGATTGCGCGCACAGCGTTTTCTTTCGCAAGCGGCGCGTCAACGAGATCGTTGGCAACTGGTTGTGTGGCGGCCCGATGAACACGAACCTGTACCGCTACCGGGATTACCATCTGAAGCATCACCGGTTCGCCGGCACCGAGAACGATCCCGATCTCGCGCTGGCGCTGAGCTATCCGGCATCCGCCGACAGCATGGCGCGCAAGTTCCGTCGCGACCTCTTCGGCCGCACCGGTTTGCGCGACACCTGGCGACAGATCCGCAGAATGCGCCCGCGCCGCAATGCCCCATTCTTCGTGACGCACGCCGTCATGATCACCGCCCTCGCACTGGCAGGCGCAGCTTGGGCCTACGCGCTATGGTGGCTCGCCTACATCTTCGTCTACCCCGCCATCACGCGGCTGCGCTTCATGAGCGAGCATGGCGTTGCCGCAGACCGATTGAGCGCAGAGCCGCGCGCCAACACGAGCACGACGCTGCTGTCGTGGTGGGAGCGCCTGCTGATCGGTCCCAATCGCGTCAACTACCACCTCGAGCATCATCTGCTGGCGAGCGTACCGCTGTACCGACTGCCGCTGATGCACAAACTGCTGAAGGCACGCGGCTACTTCGATGGCTACCCGTGTCTATCGCTCGGCTATCGGGACGTGATCAAGCGCGCGACGCGACCGGAGGCCATCGGCGCTCCGGCCTGAGGCCGCGCGATCTGTTCGCGCCCCGAAGAGTGTGGTCGAAAAGCCATTGAAGGTACTGTGGGAGCGCCCTTGGGCGCGAACGGATTCAAGCGAATCAATAAGGTGTTCGCGGGCAAGCCCGCTCCCACAAGCTTTGGTCGGACTTTGACAGCACCCTCCAAGGGCGTTGCCACACTGACTTTGCATCTGCCTTCAATCCGCTGCCTACAATTGGTCTAATGGCGCCACTTTCGCGTCGCAGGACTCACCGATGGCTCACCGCTCACGCCTGCACATTCCGCACGCCCCGGCCCGCCCCGGACAGGAACCCGACTTCTCCTACCTGGAACTCTCCCCTGCCGGCGCGATAGCCAAGCCGAGTGTTCACGCACGCTGTCGCGACATCGAGAGCCTGGCCGGTTCGCTCGTGCGCGTCATCGACGAGGATCATCGCGCCGTCGGATCGTGGAATCCGAACTTGAGCGACGAGGATCTGCAGGTAGGACTTCGGCACATGCTGGTCAATCGCATCTTCGACGACCGCATGGTGAACTGGCAGCGTCAGGGCAAGATCAGTTTCTACATCAAGTCCACCGGCGAGGAAGCGGTGTCCGTCGCACAGACCATGGCGCTGCGCCCCGGCGACATGATGTTTCCGTCCTACCGCAATCAGGGCGCGTTCATCGCGCGGGGACGCCCGCTCGTAGATCTCATGTGTCAATGCCTGTCGAACACGCGGGACATGTGCAAGGGCCGACAAATGCCCATCATGTATCACTGGCGCGACGGTCGGATCTTCTCCATCTCGGGCAATCTCACCACGCAGTACCCGCATGCGGTGGGATGGGCGATGGCGGCCGCGATCAAGGGCGAAGACCACGTTGCCACGAGCTGGGTTGGCGATGGATCCACCGCCGAAGCCGACTTCCACTACGCACTGCTGTTCGCGTCGGTCTACAACGCGCCGGTCATTCTGAATGTGGTCAACAACCAGTACGCGATCTCGACGTTCCAGGGTTTCGCCGGCGGCGAGCGCAGGCCGTTCGCCGCGCGTGGACTGGGTTTTGGCATCCCGGGAATCCGCGTGGACGGCAACGACTTTCTGGCCGTGTACGCAGTCACGCAGTGGGCTGCCGAGCGGGCGCGTCAGGGCGAAGGTCCGACACTCATCGAGCACGTGACGTACCGGGCGGGCGCACACTCCACCAGCGACGATCCGTCGCGATACCGACCCAAGAACGAGTGGTCGAAGTGGCCGCTCGGCGATCCCATCGAACGGCTGAAGCAACATCTCATCGGCAATGGCCGATGGACGGAGGACAGTCACGAGGCATTGAAGAAGGAACTCGATGCGCAGGTGGTTGCGGCCTGGAAGGAAGCCATCACCTACGGCACTCTGAACGAAGGCCCGCAGCTGTCGGGCGATCTCATGTTCGAAGACGTCTTCAAGGAGATGCCCGCGCATCTGCGCAAGCAACGCGACCAACTGCGCGCGGAAGGAGACTGATCGTGGCGCAGATGAACATGGTGCAGGCGCTCAACTCCGCGATGGACATCATGCTGTCGCGCGACCCGAATGTGGTGATTCTGGGCGAAGACGTTGGCTACTTCGGTGGGGTGTTTCGAGTGACGGAAGGGCTGCAGCGCAAGTACGGCGAGCACCGCGTGCTCGACGCACCGATCGCCGAGGGCGGCATCGTGGGTGTTGCAATCGGCCTCGCAGTGAACGGTCTGCGCCCGATCGCCGAAGTGCAGTTCGCCGACTACATCTATCCGGCTTTCGATCAGATCACGAGCGAAATGGCCCGGCTGCGTTACCGCACCGCCGGCGACTTCTTCGCACCAATGACCATCCGCACGCCCTGTGGCGGCGGCATCCGCGGTGGCCAGACGCATTCGCAGAGCCCGGAAGGCATCTTCACGCACGTCTCCGGACTCACCGTGGTCATGCCATCGAATCCGTACGACGCCAAGGGATTGCTGATCAGCTCGATCGAGACCGACGACCCGGTCGTGTTCTTCGAACCGAAGCGGCTGTACAACGGTCCGTTCGACGGCGATCCCAACAAGCCCGCCGTACCGTGGAGTACCCATGCCAAGGGCGAGGTGCCCGACGGCTACTTCAACGTGCCACTGTCGCGTGCCGAAATCGTTCGGCCCGGCGCCGCCGTCACCGTGATCACCTATGGCACGATGGTGCATGTCTGCACCGCGGCGGTCGAACGCGCCGGCGTGGACGCCGAAATCATCGACCTGCGCACACTCGTGCCACTCGACGTGGACGCCATCGTGAAGTCGGTGCAGAAGACCGGCCGCTGCGTGATCGCCCACGAGGCGACGCGCTTCGGCGGCTATGGCGCGGAACTCTCCGCCACGGTGCAGGAAGAGTGCTTCTGGCACCTCGAAGCGCCCATCCAGCGTGTCACCGGATGGGACACGCCCTACCCGCACGCCTTCGAGTGGGAGTATTTTCCGGGCCAGCATCGTGTGGTCGCGGCCCTCGAAGAAGTGTTGAAGAACTGACATGAGTGAATTCGAATGAGTAAGTTCGTGTTCAACCTGCCTGATCTCGGTGAAGGCACCGTCGAAGCGGAAGTCGTCGAGTGGCATGTCGCGGTCGGCGACGTCGTCACGGAAGATCAGATCATTGCCGATGTCATGACCGACAAAGCGAACGTCGAAGTGCCATCGCCGGTCAGCGGCAAAGTCGTCGCACTGGGTGGTGAGCCGGGCGAACTGATCGCAGTCGGCGCTCCCCTGATCACCTTCGAGACCGATGCCGACGTCACCGTGGCGGCATCGAAACCGATCGCACCCGTTGCCACCCAGGCGAATCCGCCCACGGCGAAACCAACGCCCGAACGCGCTTCGAGCACTGCGAAACCGGACACTCGCCCGCTGACATCGCCTGCGATTCGCAAGCGAGCGCGCCAGGCGGGCGTCGATCTCAGCGCCGTACCTGCGAGCGGTCCAGGCGGACGCATCACGCGGTCGGATCTCGATGGTTACCTTCAGGAGCAACCTTCCGCGACTTCGCTGCAAACCATGCGCACCGGCGTCGACGAAATCAAAGTCGTCGGGGTGCGTCGCGCGATCGCTCGGCGCTTGAGCGAAAGCAAACGTACGATTCCACACTTCGCCTACGTCGAGGAGGTGGACGTCACCGAACTCGAAGCATTGCGCGTACACCTCAACAGCGAGACGCCCGACGCCCCCGGGCTGACCTACCTGCCATTCCTCGGCATGGCGCTCGTCAAGGTGCTCAGACAATTTCCGCAATGCAATGCAACCTACGACGAGGCGCGCGGTCTCATCCTGCGGCACCACGCCGTCCACCTCGGCATTGCGACCCAGTCGCCCGATGGATTGAAGGTGCCGGTGGTGCGCCACGCCGAAGCGCGCGGCCTGAAGGATCTGGCATCAGAGATCCGTCGTCTGGCTGCAGCGACTCGCGACGGCAGCGCAACGCCGAAGGACCTGTCGGGCTCCACTATCACCATTTCGAGTTTGGGACGGCTGGGCGGCATCGTATCGACGCCGATTATCAATGCACCGGAGGTGGCGATCATCGGCGTCAACAAATCGGTTGAACGCCCGGTCGTCTACGGAGGTCAGATTACCGTGCGAAGAATGATGAACCTGTCGTCGTCCTTCGATCATCGATTCGTCGACGGCTTCGACGCCGCGGCGTTGATTCAGGCGCTGAAGGAGCATCTGGAGCACCCGGCAAAGATCTTCCTGTAGGACCGCATGCGTATTCGAATCCTGATTCTGTTGTTGATACTGCCGTTCGCCGCGCAAGCCGCGGAGAACCGGGCCACCGCCGTGTTCGCCGGGGGCTGCTTCTGGTGCATGGAGCCACCGTTCGACGCCATCGATGGCGTGGTCAAGACCACGTCGGGGTACACCGGTGGCCATGTCGAAGATCCCAGCTACAAACAGGTCACCGCGGGCAACACGGGCCACTTGGAGGCCGTGCAGGTCACCTACGATCCCACCAAGGTTTCCTTCGATGCGTTGCTCGAGGTGTTCTGGGCCAACGTCGACCCCTTCGACGATGGCGGCCAGTTCTGCGATCGCGGCGACAGCTATCGCGCAGCAGTCTTCTACGCCAATGAAGCGGAGCGAATCGCGGCGGAAGCCTCAAAAGCAAAGCGCGCCGAACAACTCGGCATGGCGATCGTCACCCGTATTCTGGAAGCGGCGCCCTTCTACGCAGCCGAGGCCTATCATCAGAACTACTACCGGAAGAATCCGGTGCGCTACAAATACTACCGCTACAGCTGCGGCCGCGACCGTCGTCTCGAAGCCGTGTGGGGCCCGCCTACGTCAGATCACGGATGATCTCTGCGGCCGCGTTGTGACCCGGGGCACCCGTGACACCGCCGCCGGGATGCGTGCCCGATCCACATAGATAGAGACCGCGGATCGGGCTTCGATAATCCCCGTGCCCGAGTACGGGCCGCGCGCTGAACAACTGATCGAGCGACAATGCGCCGTGGAAGATGTCACCGCCCACCAGACCAAACGTGCGTTCCAGATCCAGCGGCGACAGCGCCATTGAACCGACGATGCTGCGCTTGAAGTTCGGTGCGTACCGATCCACCGTGTCGAATACGGTCTGCGCCGCCGCATCCTTGACCGAATCCCAGCTGCCGCCGTCGGGCAACTCGGGGCTGAACTGCTGACA
The DNA here is from genome assembly GCA_041620035.1 of Pseudomonadales bacterium. Taxonomy (GTDB): domain Bacteria; phylum Pseudomonadota; class Gammaproteobacteria; order Pseudomonadales; family Azotimanducaceae; genus SZUA-521. Next base: position 1,432 of record JBFKCZ010000018.1, on the reverse strand, counting down.
GAAGAGGCTGGCGACGTGTGCGCCCGGCGGCGCGAGGCTTGGATCCAACGTACTCGGAATCAGCATCTCGATCACCGGCGCCTTCGACCAGCCGAACTGACGGGCGTCGAAGTAGGCTTGCTCCATGTAACGAAGACTGGGCCCGATGATGATGCCCGCACGCGTCGCACCTTCCGCTTCCTCGGCGGGCACGCCGGTGAAGCGCGGCAACTCGGACAACGCCACGTTGATGCGGAACGAACCCGAGGCGCAGCGATAACGGTCGATGCGCGCCGCGAAATCGGCATCGACGTGCGCACCGTCCACCAGCCGCGAGAACAAGAGCTTGGGATTGACGTTCGCGGCGACACTCGTCGAGCGGATCACTTCACCGCCTTCGAGGCGAACCCCCACTGCCGAACCGTTTTCGACCAGCACCTCCGCGACCGGCGCATCCGTGCGTATCTCCACGCCCCGGCGCTCGGCTTCGCGGCGCATCGCCTGGGTGATCGCCCCCATGCCGCCCATGGCGTGGCCCCACTGACCGCGTTGCCCATTCACTTCGCCGAACACGTGATGCAGCAGCACGTACGCCGAGCCGGGCGTGTATGGGCTTGCGTAGGTGCCGACCACCGAATCGAAGCCGAACAGCGCCTTGATGGCATCTGTCTCGAACCAATGGTCGAGCAGGTCGCCGGCGCTCTTGGTGAAGAGATCGAGCACGTCGCGCGCGGCGGGCATCGACAACTTGCGAACGCGGTTGCCGGTTCGCAGCGCAGCCAGGAGATCGCGGATGCCGCCACCCGCGTTGGGTGGTGTCTGCAGCAACAGATCACGCAACAGATCGGCGCCCCGATCGAGCATGGCGTAGTAGTCCGGCAATCGATCCGCGTCGCGGGCCGAGAAGCGTCGAAACTGCGCTTGCGTACCGGCAAGACCCGCGCCGGTGCGCAGATAACCACCGTCCGGCAACGGCATGAAGTTCGCGTAGGGACGCAACACCACCTGCAGGCCATTCTCCTCGAGGCGGAGATCCCGGATTACCTTGGGATTGAGGAGGCTCACCGTATAGCTCGCCACGGAATTGCGGAAGCCCGGATGGAACTCCTCCGTGATCGCCGCGCCCCCAACGATGTGGCGACGTTCGAGCACGATTACCTTCAACTTGGCCGCGGCCAGGTAGGCAGCGCAGACGAGCCCGTTGTGACCGCCGCCGATCACGGCGACGTCGTAGCGTGCGTTCGTGTCAGCCACCGAAGCCGCTGCTCAAAGCATCGTCGTTCACCAGGGCATCGACACGTTCGCGCAACACGCGCTTCCAGTCGGGGTGCGTGAGAATCCAGAACTGCTCGGTGCGAATGCCGTGCACGACCAGGTCGGCCACCACGACAGGATCGAGACCGCGGTTGGCGAGCAGGTCGGACGATCCGGCCACGAACCGCTCTTCCTCTTT
>JBFKCZ010000017.1:0-13931 GCA_041620035.1 Pseudomonadales bacterium | reverse complement strand
CCCCCCCCCCCCCCCCCCCCACGTCCGAGGAGACAAAGCGATGCGCATCGGGATTGTATGGGTAATCACCTGCTTGCTGCTGGCGTGCGGGGGCGAACGACCGGTGGCTGTCGCCCAAGGCGCAGGGGCGCCGGTGGAAACCATTCACTGGAAACTCGTGACCACGTGGCCGAAGAATCTACCGGCGCTGGGTACTGCGCCCGAGAATCTCGCCAAACGCGTGGATGCCATGTCGAACGGGCGTCTGAAGATCAAGGTGCATGGCGCGGGTGAACTGGTGCCCGCGTTCGGCGTTTTCGATGCCGTCTCCCAAGGCACGGCGCAGATGGGACACGGCGCAGCCTACTACTGGCGCGGCAAGATCCCCGTTGCTGCGGTCTTCTCCACCGTGCCCTTCGGTATGACGGCGCAGGAGATGAACGGCTGGCTCGAGTTCGGCGGTGGCATGGAACTGTGGCGCGAGGTGTACGCGCCATTCGGCCTGGTGCCGCTCGCCTGCGGCAATTCGGGTGTGCAGATGGCGGGTTGGTTCAACAAGGAGGTGAATTCGCTCAGGGACATCAAGGGTCTCAAGATGCGCATTCCCGGTCTCGGCGGCGAGGTCTTTCAACGCGCCGGTGGCGTTGCCGTGACCATGCCGGGCAGCGAGATGTTCACGGCGCTCCAGACCGGGGCCATCGACGCCACGGAGTGGGTGGGGCCCTACAACGACCTCGCGCTCGGCCTGCACACGGTCGCCAAGTACTACTACTACCCGGGCTGGCACGAGCCGGGTCCGACGCTCGAAGCGATCGTGAACAAGGCGGCCTGGGAGTCTCTGCCCCCGGATCTGCGGGCCATCGTCGAGACTGCGGCCGACGCGACCAACGACGAGATGCTGGCCGAGTTCACCGCGCGCAACAACGCGGCGTTGAAAACGCTGGTGGAAACCCATGGTGTTGCGTTGCGGCGCTTGCCGGACGATGTGCTGGCGGAATTCAAGAAGATCTCCGCGACGGTGCTCGATGAGCTGGCCGCCGGCGACGAGACTTCCAAGCGCGTGCTCGCCTCTTACCGGGAGTTCGCGAAGAACGTCGCCGCGTATCACGCGATTTCCGAACAGGCCTACATCAACGCACGCTGATGGAACTGAAGGCCACCCAGTACGAAGTCCGCGACGGTATCGGCACGATCACCTTGAATCGACCGGCCCGGCTCAACGCGTGGACGGGGCGCATGCACGCGGAGTACCGCTTCAATCTCGCAGCGGCGGACGCCGACGCGGCGGTCAGGGCGATCATCGTCACCGGCGCCGGTCGAGGGTTCTGTGTCGGCGGCGATGCTGCGGCGCTGGAAGGGCACGTCCGCAAGGGCGGCTACGACCCCGGTACACCGGAAGCGATGGCTTCACCCGGCACTGGTGTCGCCGCGGAATTCAACGGTCCCTTCGCCTATCACTTCGGGTTGTCGAAGCCCGTGATTGCGGCGATGAATGGGGCGGCCGCAGGTGTCGGCCTGGCGCTCGCCTGCTTTGCGGATGTGCGGTTCGCCGCGGCGGGTGCGAAGTTCACTACGGCGCACGGCAAGCTCAACCTGCCCGCGGAGTACGGATTGTCGTGGTTGCTGCCGCGCATGATCGGACTGACCCGGGCCAATGATCTCCTCCTGTCGAGCCGGGTGTTTCTGGCGGAGGAAGCGAAGTCCCTTGGCATGGTCAACGAGGTCTACCCGGCCGATCAGGTGCTCGAGGAGGCCCGTCGGTATGCGGAGCGACTCATCGCGACCGTCTCGCCCGGCTCGCTCATGGCGACCCGTCGTCAGATCTATCGGGACCTGCACCGCGGCATCGGCGCATCGGTCGACGACTCGGAGGCGTTGATCCGCCGCATGATGAGAGAGCCCGATTATGCGGAAGGGGTGGCGGCGTTCCTGGAGAAACGGTCGCCGCGTTGGAAGGCGAATCAGCCGTAGAGCGTTTCGGGCAGCCACGTGGCGAGCCCGGGCCAGATCACGAGCATCGCAAGCAGGACTATCTGCAGCACGATGAACGGCACCACACCGCGATACATGTCGGCGGTGGAAACCTGCGGCGGGGCGACGCCGCGCAGGTAGAACAGCGCGAAACCGAATGGCGGTGTCAAAAACGACGTCTGCAGGTTCACCGCGATCATGATGCCGAGCCACACCGGGTCGATGCCCATCGCGAGCAGCACCGGGCCCACGATGGGAATCACGACGTAGATGATCTCGATGAAATCGAGAATGAAGCCCAGCAGGAAGATCACGCCCATCACGATGAGCATCGCGCCCATCACACCGCCGGGCATCGCGTCGAACGCGTGGGCGATCGCTTCATCGCCGCCGTAGCCTCTGAACACGAGAGAGAAGATCGACGCGCCGATGAGAATCAGAAACACCATCGCGGTGGTCTTGACCGTGGATTCACCGATGTCCCTGAGCGTCGCCAGGTTGAGCGCGCCGTAGCCGAAGCCGAGCAGTAGAGCGCCCAGTGCGCCGACCGCTGCTGCCTCGGTGGGGGTCGCGTACCCCGCGAGGATGCTGCCGAGCACGGCGACAATCAGCGCGAGCGGTGGCACGAGCCCGCGAGCCAGTTCGATCGCGATATGCACTTCGCGGCCGCCGGTGAGCGCGGCACGCTCGACGACCGGCGTGCGCTTCGGGCTCACCAGCGCGACGCCGACGATGTAGAAGAGGTACAGCGCCACCAGCACGAGGCCGGGGATGATCGCGCCGGCAAACAGGTCTCCGACCGATACCGTCTTCGGCGCGAACACACCCTGGGAGAGCTGGGCCTGCTGATACGCGTTCGACATCACGTCGCCGAGCAACACCAGTGCAATGGACGGCGGAATGATCTGGCCCAGCGTGCCGGTGGCGCAGATGGTGCCCGTAGCGAGCTTGGGGTCGTAGCCGTGCTTCAACATCACCGGCAGCGACATGAGCCCCATGGTGACCACTGTGGCGCCGACGATGCCCGTGCTCGCGGCGAGCAGCATGCCGACGATCGTCACGGCGATGCCGAGCCCGCCGGGAAAACGGCTCATCAGGAGCGACATGCTGTCGAGGAGTGATTCTGCGACGCGCGTGCGCTCGAGTGTCACGCCCATCAGCACGAACAGCGGCACCGCGATGAGGGTTGCGTTGTCGATCACGCCGTACAGTCGACCGGGCAGAAAGAGGAGATCGTTCGGATCGAAGCTACCCAGGAGCACGCCGACGCCGGCGAATGCGAGCGATACGCCCCCCAGGGTCAATGCGACGGGGTATCCGGCCACCAGACCGAGGAACACGAGGCCGAACAGAATGAACGGTGCGGCTTCAGCCAATGGTGCGAGTCCGCAGACCGATCACGATCTTGACTGTCTCTGCCAAACCCTGCAGCAGGAGCAGCGCCGCCATCAGCGGAATCAGAGTCTTCAGGAGGAACACCCCGGGTATGCCGCCGACCTCCGCAGAGGTTTCACGCACGCGCCACGATGCCGAAACGTAGTCGAAGCTGGACAGTCCGACGTAGATGGCCACGGGCGCAAGGAGCAGTAAGTGGCCGCAGAGGTCGATCACCTGCTGCGTTCGCGGCGCCACCCGCGAATACAAGAGGTCGACGCGTACGTGCGCGCCGTACTTGAGCGCGTACGGGATACCGAGCATGAATACCATCGCGTGCATGTAGGTCACGCTTTCCTGCATCTGCACCGCACCGATGTCGAAGCCGTACCGCAACACGACCACGACGACTGTGGCGATGACCATCGCGAACGTGAGCCAGGAGACGATGCGGCCCAGCACTTCCGTTAGCGCATCGATCATCGAAGCCAATCGCTTCATGCGCCGATCCAGCGGCTGATCGACGGCAGCAGGTCGAGATCCAGTACCACCGACACCCAGAGCACGAAGCCCACCCAGACGTTGTTGCGGAAGGCGGCGAAACAGCTGGCGGCGTCGCGCCGGCGTATCAGCCGAAGCTGGCGGATGAACAAACCACCGATGACTCCAAGCCCGAGTGCGAAGCAGATGCCGAGACCGGCGCGCAGGCCGAACAGCGTCAGTGTCACGAGGGTCGCCGCCTGCAGTATGGCGATCATCAGGCGGTCGGCCTGCCCGAAGAGAATGGCGGTCGACTTGATGCCGACCTTCACGTCGTCGTCGCGGTCGACCATGGCGTACAGCGTGTCGTACATGACGATCCAGAGAAGGCTGGCGACGAACAGAAGCCAACCCGTCGCAGACAGTTCATCCCGCACTGCCGTGAACGCCATGACGATGCCCCAGCTGAATGCCGCGCCGAGCACGACCTGAGGCAAGTAAGTCCACCGTTTCATGAATGGATACAGTGTGGCGATGCCGGCGCCCGCAACCGCCATCCAGCGCGTGAGCGGGTTCAAGAACATGACGAGAAGGAGTGCCACCGCGAGCAGCGCCGCGAACAGGAGCAGTGCCTCCAGCTCGTCGACGGCATTCGTCGGCAGTGGCCGGTCTCTGGTGCGTGCGACGTGGCCGTCGAGGCGACGATCGGCGTAGTCGTTGATGACGCAGCCGGCAGCGCGCATGACGATGCACCCGAGCGCGAAGATGATCACGATGTGCGCGGCGGGCTGTCCGTCCGCTGCGACCCACACGGCGGCGAGCGTCGGCCACAGCAACAGAAGCGTGCCGACCGGGCGGTCGAAGCGCATGAGTCTGACGTACTGTGGTAGTCGTTCGACGAGCGCGCTCATAGGAAAGCGATGACCGAGTATCCTGTTGAGATGTGGGAGCGAGGGGGCGCTCGGCGGTGAACAGTTCGCGCCCAGGGGCGCTCCCACATCGGCTCCGATGCCGGTCGATTGTAGCCCGACGAGCGCGGCCTCGGTTTGCAATTTCCGGGATGCGGAAGTAGCTTACCGCGCCGTATCAGCAGGACCTAAACGCCAATGCGGAAGTGGCAATGCATCGTTTGCGGCTGGATCTATGACGAGGCCGAAGGCTATGAGGAGGAAGGCATTGCCCCGGGAACCGCTTGGGGCGACGTACCCGAAGACTTCGTCTGCCCGGAGTGCGGCGTCAGCAAAGAGGACTTCGAGATGATCGAGGTCGGTTGATCACTTCTCAAACCACATCGCGAAGCCGCCCATGAATCTCACGGCGCGCATCCTCATCGGCATGGCGTCCGGCGTGATTCTCGGTGTGCTGATTCAGCAGACGGGTGTTGCCGCCGATCACTGGCTGTACACATTCGTCGTCAACGGTGTGCTGCACGTGGGCGGACGCATCTTCATCGCGTCGCTGATGCTGATGGTGGTGCCGCTCGTGCTGGTGTCGATCGTTTGCGGTGCCAGTTCGCTCTCCGACGGCACCAGCATGGGCCGTCTGGGCGCCAAGACCATGGGGCTGTACCTCGCAACGACGGCGATCGCCATCACGCTCGCGCTCGTCTGCGCCATCGCGATCTCTCCCGGCGAAGGCGCCAGCGCCGTGGCACCCACCACTTATGAGGCACCCAAGGCACCCGAACTCAAGGACGTGCTGATTGGCATTTTCCCGACCAATCCGGTCGCCGCGATGGCCGAAGGGAACATGCTGCAGATCATCGTTTTCGCGCTGCTGCTCGGTATCGCCATCGCGCGCGCGGGCGAGGCTGGCGCGCGAGTGCGCAGGTTCTTCGACGATTTGAACGCGGTGCTCATGCGGCTGATCGCGCTACTGATCGAGCTTGCGCCGTATGGCGTCGTCTGTCTGATGGGCAAGCTGTTTGCAGAAGTGGGCTGGCAGGAGATCCTGAAGCTCGGCAAGTACTTCTTCACCGTGGTGCTCGTGCTGTTGCTGCACGTCTCCGTCGTTTACCCGTCCTTACTGGTGTTGCTGGCGCGAGTGAACCCCAGGATGTTCTTCGCGAAGATGCGCGAACCGATGCTGGTTGCGTTCAGCACGTCGTCTAGCGGGGCGACCCTCCCGGTGACGCTCCGAACCGTGGAGCATCGGCTCGGCGTGCACAACGAGATCGCATCGTTCGCGATACCGCTCGGCGCAACGATCAACATGGACGGTACCGCCATCATGCAGGGTGTGGCCACTGTGTTCATCGCACAGTTCTTCGCGATCGACCTGACCGTCATGGACTACCTGATGGTGATCCTCACGGCGACGCTTGCATCCATCGGCACCGCCGCGGTGCCGGGCGTGGGGCTCGTGATGCTGACAATGGTGTTGACCCAGGTGGGGCTGCCCGTCGAAGGCATCATGCTCATCATCGGGGTCGACCGCCTGCTGGACATGACGCGTACCGCGGTGAACGTCACGGGCGATGCGTCGGTCGCGACCATCGTGGCGCGCAGCGAAGGCCTGTTCGATATCGAGACGTTCCAGAACCCCCGCGCCGGGCTCGAGGAGCGCCCCGAACACGCTCGCTAACGGGCAGTAGCCGCTTGCGCCATGCTGTCGAGCGCAGCGGCCGACTCGCTGATCACTTCCATCACGTTGGTCACCGACTGCGCTTCGAGATCGAGCGCTGCGGTGAGTGCTGCATCGATGGGCACCTTCGGATGGTCGCAGAGATCCTTTGGCGCCAGCATCTGATGCGTCAGTCGCAGCAGCCCGACATACCCTGCGTGAGCACCCGTGTAGCGTGAAGCGTATTGGAAGCGAACGGTGTCCACGACGCATTCAGGCAGACCCCACGCCTGCAACAGCATGGCCGCGAACACTTCTCGGGCGACGCCGATCGCCTGATGATCGATGAAGGTGTGTGCGAGATGGCGGTTGGCCTCCTGTTGCGTGCACATGCGTGCGTAGAAGGGCGGGAAGACGTGCCCGATGACGAGGGTGCCGAAGTTCGCGAGCAAGCCGGCGACATAGGCGAAGCCCGGCGTAATCGACTTTCGGTGCGGTGCCGGCAATTGATTCGCCAGTGCTTCCATCGTTGCAGCGCTGTACATCGCTTCGAGCCAGTAGGGCGACAGTCCGCGCACGTGGGCCGAGGGAACCTGGAGATCCGCTTTGAGGGCAATTGCGAGCGACATGTTGAGCACGGCGTCGGGGCCGAGCACGCGGGTGATTGCGTCGGCAATCGACTTGACGGGATCGCGCAGGCCGTAGAACGCCGAATTCGCCCAGCCGAGCAGGCGTGCGGCGAGACTCGGATCGGCTTCGACGATACGTACGAGTTCGCGCACATCGTAGTCGGGGTTGCTCTTCAGTTTCAGAATGCGTCGCGACGCCTCGGGCAGCGGGGGAATCGACAGTGTGTCGTCCAGGCGCTCGCGGATGCGCAGCTCGGTGAAGTTGGTGAGCGTGCGATTGATTGCGGCGCGGTCGTCGATTCGATCCAGAGGCGTTGGGTCGTCGCGGCAGGGTACGCAGAAGTCGGTGTGTATGGCGTTCGAGGTCAGACGCCGGAAATCGGCGGCGTCGACCACCGTGAGTGTGCCGAGTTCATCGCGCAGCTCGAGCGCATCGGCTGCGAGCAGACGCTCGTCGAGCACGACCGGATACTCGTACGCGCCTGGAGTTGACGACACTTCCTCCAACGGCTCCGCACGGTAAACCCGCACGCCGCCACCGAGATGACGCCCGAGCGCGAAGACGTCGAGAAGACAATCGTCAGGCGCTATCACGTGCAGCCGGCGTGCACCCGACTGCGCGATGATCGCGCGCGTTCGAAGAAGCGACTTGACCGAGCCCGCCGTCATCGTTCGACCATGGCGTAATCCGCAACCACTGGGACGTCGAGAAAAGTATAGAAGGGGCTCCGAACAATGCCCGGGCAGAGCATTCCGATTCAAACGTTGGCGTAATCCTGTTCGCCAGGCGACCAGGTCTCCACGATCGCATCGGCGAGCTGTGGGTGCGCATCGAGCAGCTTGTCGGCGAGTTCGGTCACTTGCGGCAACAGCGCGCTGTCACGGGCGAGGTCCGCCACTCGAAATGCCTGATCGCCGGTCTGGCGGGGGCCAAGGACGTCGCCGGGCCCGCGTAACTCGAGGTCTGCCTCGGCGATCCGGAAACCGTCCTGGGTGTCGCGCATCGTGGCGAGCCTGCGTTTGGCCAGCTCGCTCAGGGGCGAATCGAAGAGCAGCACGCAATGGCTCGCCCGCGCCCCGCGGCCGATGCGGCCACGCAGCTGGTGAAGCTGGGCGAGTCCCAGGCGCTCCGGGTTCTCGATGATCATGAGACTCGCGTTCGGCACGTCGACGCCAACTTCGATGACCGTGGTCGCTACCAGGAGCGCGATTCCTCCCGCCTTGAAGTCGGCCATGACCTGGGCCTTGTCGCTGCTGGACATGCGCCCGTGCAGAAGGCCCACGCGAATCCGCGGCAGACGCGCCGTGAGCTCCGCGGCAGTGGATTCAGCGGCGCGATAGTCGAGCGCGTCGGACTCTTCGATGAGCGTACAGACCCAGTACGCCTGCTCACCCTGTGCGCATGCGGTAGAGACGCGCGCGATGATCTCGTCGCGCCGCGAGGCGGCGACGACGTGGGTGGAAATGGATTGACGACCCTTTGGGAGCTCATCGATCACCGATACATCCATATCGGCATAGAGCGCCATGGTCAGCGTCCGCGGTATCGGGGTTGCGGTCATGACCAGCTGGTGGGGCAGTTTGCCCTTCACGCGCAGTGCCATGCGCTGGTGCACACCGAACCGATGCTGCTCGTCGATGATCACCAGCGACAACGCATCGAACTCGATCTCCTTCTCGAACAGCGCGTGCGTGCCGACGACGACGAGCGACTCGCCGCGGGCGATGGATGCGGCACGCGATGTGCGTTCCGCACGTGTCAGCGCTCCCGTCCAGAGTGTCACCGAAATCCCGAGCGGCGCGAGCCAGGCGGAGAAGTTGAGATAGTGCTGTTCCGCGAGAATCTCCGTGGGCGCCATGATCGCTGTCTGACGACCGTGTTCGGCGGCGCGAATCGCCGCAAATGCCGCAATCACCGTCTTGCCCGAACCCACGTCGCCCTGAACGAGCCTCAGCATCGGACGGCTGCGTTCGAGATCCAGCAGCACTTCCGTTGTCACACGGCGTTGCGCCGCAGTCAGCTCGAAACCGAGATTCTTGAGCAGCTGGGCGCCGAGCCGCTGCGCCCGTGGCAGCGCGATGCTCGATTCCAGCGCCCGGGCGCGCGCGCGACGCTTCAATGTCAGGACGTTGGCGAGCAGCTCATCCAGTGCAATTCGCGATCGCGCCGCCGCGAGATCGTCGGCGGAGGCGCTCACTGGCGGTTTGTGGACGTATGCGATCGCGGACTTGAGATCGGCGAAGGAATTGGCCTCGAGCACCGCGGAGAGATCGGGTGGGCGCCAGGTGTCCAGGCGCGCGAGAGCTTGTTCCATGATGGTTGCGATGCGCTTCTGTGCGAGTCCCTCGGTAGTCGGATAGATCGGCGTGAGCGCCGGCTCCGGCGGTGCCGGCTGGGAAGGGAAGATCCGGTACTCCGGGTGCACCATCTCCAGTCCGTTGGGACCCATTCGGGCCTCGCCGAAGCACTGTACCCACATGCCCGCGACCACCGCCTGGCGCTGCCGATCGTTGAAGTGAAAGAAGCGCAGCGTGAGATATCCGGTGTCGTCGGAAACCGTGACGAGCCAGCTGCGTCGGCGACCATAGGCGAGTCGCGACTCTTCGATCTGAGCACAGATGAGCGCCTCGGCGCCGGCGTGCAGGGTCACCAGCTTTCGCACCTGGGTGCGATCCTGATACCGCATCGGCAGGTGCAGCAGCACATCGCGCGCCGTGTGAATGCGGATGCGCGCGAGTTTCTCGGCCATCGCCGGTCCGACACCGCGCAAGCTGCGGACGGTGCTCGACAGTCCGGTGTCTTGCGGAGCCGATGTCACTCTGCGGGCGGCAGTACCATGATGCCTTCGATCTCCACCGCGGCACCGCGTGGCAGGTCCGCCACGCCGATGGCCGCCCGCGCGGGGTACGGCTCATGCAGATACTCGGCCATGATCGCATTCACGCGGGGGAAGTGATCGAGCGACTTCAGGTACACGGTCAGCTTCACGCAGTCGTCGAGCGTGCCCCCGGCCGCCTTTGCAACCGCGGCGAGATTCTTGAACACCTGATGGATCTCGGCATCGATGCCGCCGCCGACCAGGGTCATCGTGCCGGGGTCGAGAGGAATCTGACCCGACAGATAAACCACCTCGCCCGCCGCGACGCGAACGGCCTGTGAGTACGTGCCGATCGCTGCGGGTGCGGCAGGCGTGCTGATCGGCGTCCGGTGCGGCTTCTTCATTTGATCATCCTGCTCAGGCTGTGAACCTCGGTGAGACGCCGCAGACGCCGCATGATCTGCGCGAGATGCGTTCGGTTGCGTACGGAGACCTCCACGATCACGCTCGACAGTTCGGCGTTGCGCTCGTCCACCTTGATGTTGTCGATGCCGCCATCGGCGTCGTTCACGGTCGCGGCGATCTCTGCGATCACGCCTTTCTGACGGTCGACTTGAATGCGCAGCGCCGTGACGAATTCCCCCGTGACGTCCGCAGACCAGCGCGCCGGAATGATCTCGTTGGCGTTGCGGCGCCGTAACTCGGCCATGTTCTTGCAGGTTTCGATGTGCACGACGAAGCCCTTGCCCGGCGACATGTGGCCCACGATGGGATCACCCGGTACGGGATAGCAGCATCGGGCGTAGCTGATCACCAGACCTTCGCTGCCGCGAATGGCGACCGCGCCGCCCTGCTGCACGGGTACCGCCTGCGCGGAAGGATCGCCGGCAGAGAGCAGTCGTTGTGCGACCACGTACGCCATGTAGTTGCCGAGCCCGATCGCTTCCAGCAGATCGTTCAAGCGGCGCACGTTGAATTCCTTGAGGATCATCCGCAGCCGTCGGAAGTCGAGATCGTTGATGCTGGTGTCCGCGCTCGACAACGCGCGATTCAAGAGACGTCGACCCAGTGCAATCGATTGCGATCGCTTCTGTGCCTTGAGCGCCTGACGTACCGCGGTACGCGCCTTGCCGGACACCGCGAAGGACAGCCAATCGGGATTGGGGCGTGCGTCCTTCGACGTGATGATCTCCACGGTCTGTCCGTTCTGCAGGGGCGAGGACAGCGGCGCGAGGTTGCGATCGATGCGGCAGGCGACACAGGTGTTGCCGACGTCGGTGTGAACGGCGTACGCGAAGTCGATCGGGCATGCGCCGCGCGGCAACTGATAGATGTCGCCCCGGGGCGAGAAGACGTACACCTCGTCGGGGAAGAGGTCGATCTTGAGACTCTCGATGAACTCGAGCGAACTGCCTGCGCGCTGCTGTAGTTCGAGGATGTCGCGCACCCATTGGCGCGCGCGTGCCTGGTTGCCCGCCAGCGTGCCGGACTCGTCGGATTTGTAGAGCCAGTGGCCGGCGATGCCGTTGTCCGCGATGCTGTCCATCTGTCGCGTGCGTATCTGCACTTCGATCGGTACGCCGTGCATGCCGAAGAGGGTGGTGTGCAGCGACTGGTAGCCGTTGGCCTTCGGAATCGCGATGTAGTCTTTGAAGCGTCCCGCGACCGGTTTGTACAGATTGTGCACGATCCCCAGTACGCGGTAGCAGGCGTCCACGCGGTCGACGATGATGCGAAAACCAAAGACGTCCATGATCTCGTTGAACGGCTTGCGCTGGGTCTTCATCTTCGAATAGATCGAATAGAGGTGCTTCTCGCGGCTCGTCACCGTGGCATCGATGCCATCGCGGTTGATCGCGGTGGTGAGCGAGCGATGGATCTGTTCCATGAGCGCCTTGCGATTGCCGCGTGCGGACGCGACCGCGCGCTGAATGCGATCGGCCCGCAGCGGATACAGCGCCTGAAAGGCCAGATCTTCGATTTCGATCTTGAGCGTGTGGATGCCGAGTCGACTCGCGATCGGTGCGTAGAAGTCGAGGGTTTCGCGCGCGATGCGTCGCCGTTTCTCGAGGGGCAGCACGCCGATGGTGCGCATGTTGTGCAGTCGGTCGGCGAGCTTGACCAGAATGACCCGCAGGTCCTTCGACATGGCGATCGCCATTTTCTGGAAGTTCTCCGCCTGGGCTTCCGCCCGGGAGCGGAACATCGTGGTCAGCTTGCTGACCCCATCGACGATGGTCGCTACCTCCTTGCCGAACCGTTTGCCGAGTGCGCGCTTGGCGACACCGGTGTCCTCGATCACGTCGTGGAGCAGCGCCGCCATCAGAGTCGGGTGATCCATGTGCATGTCGGCCAGCACATTGGCGACGGCCAGGGGATGCGTGATGTAGGGATGCCCGGTGCGGCGGAACTGACCTTCGTGCGCCTGGAAAGCGTACTCGTACGCGGCTGCAACCTCGTCGGTCTGATCGGGGGTCAGATAGGTGGAGAGCTTCTCTCTCAGCTCATCGAACGTGATGGGAGCGGCAACTTCGTCACACGAGGCCTTTTCAGCCAACCGTGTGCCGAAGTACGAGTCATAGCTCGTCGCTTCCTTCTGGGGCATGGGTCGGGAACCCGAAAGGCATCTCGAGCCGTTGATCCTCGATGGCAGCATCCTGTGCGTCAAGCATTTCGTCGTTGATGAGCCCAGCGGCGATTTCGCGCAGGGCGAGGACGGTAGGCTTGTCGTTCTCCTCGGGAACCAGAGGCTCGGTGCTGCTCGACAGCTGGCGCGCGCGCCGGGTCGCGACCATCACCAGTTCGAAACGGTTCTCGACGTGCTCGAGGCAATCCTCGACAGTGACGCGTGCCATGGGGGATCTCGGACTATTGACAGGGCCGCGGAGTTTACTGGATGCCGTCCGCGGGTGACAAGAGATCGGCGATGAGTCTTTGGTGCCGCTTTTCCTGCAGACCCGTGCGCAGACGCTCGGCGGTGACGATCGCGATGAGCTCCCGCACGGCGGTAGCGAAGTCGTCGTTGACGATCAGATAGTCGAATTCGCCGAAGTGGGACATCTCCGTGACCGCCTGGCGCGTCCGCTCGGCGATGACGGCGTCGTGGTCCTGGCCGCGCTTCTTCAGACGCTCGATCAGGGTGCCGCGCGAAGGCGGCAGCACGAATATCGACACCGCGTCCGCGAAGGCCTTGCGCACCTGTTGCGCCCCCTGCCAGTCGATTTCGAGCACGACGTCGCGACCTTGTCGCAACAGATCGGCGACGGCCGCCTTGGAGGTGCCGTAGTGGTTACCGAACACGCGGGCACTTTCCAGAAAGGCGCCTTCGGTCCGCATCCGCTCGAACGTTGGCTCATCGACGAAATGGTAGTCGGTGCCGTCGGTTTCCTTCGGCCGCCGTGCGCGCGTGGTGTGCGACACGGAAACGCGCACGTTGGTATCGCTCCGCAGCAGTTCTGCCACGAGACTCGTCTTGCCGGCCCCGGAAGGCGCGGAGATCACGATGAGCGTTCCGACGGATTTCATTCGACGTTCTGCACCTGTTCGCGGATCTGCTCGATGATGACTTTGAGATCCACTGCGCGACGCGTGGTGTCGCCGAGCACGGCTTTGGAAGCGAGGGTGTTGGCTTCGCGATTGAGTTCCTGCATCAGAAAGTCGAGACGCCGGCCATGCGGCCCTTCGGCGCTCAGATCGGTCAGCGCGTTGGCGACGTGAATGCGCAGTCGATCGAGTTCTTCGGTGACATCCGCTCGCTGGGCGAGCAGGGCCACTTCCTGCGCGAGCCGTTCGGCATCGAGTTCGACTCCCAGTTCGGCCACGCGCGCCTGCAGGCGCGCCTGCTGCTGTGAGGCGAGGTCTACGGTCTGCTTGGCGTGAGCGACGACGATGGCGTCGACTTCCCCGAGTCGTTCCACGATGAGTGTCTGCAATGCCTCACCTTCGCGGGCGCGTTGGGCTTGCAGCGCATCGAGCGCTGCGGTGAACGAGGCGGTCGCGTGGCTCTTTAGAGCAGTCGCGTCCTCCGCGGTTTCGGCCAGTACGCCGGGCCATCGCAGCAGATCCAGGGGGTTGGGACTGCCGACTTCCGGTGCATCGCGGCGCAGCTGCTCGAGTG
>JBFKCZ010000016.1:0-14031 GCA_041620035.1 Pseudomonadales bacterium | reverse complement strand
GGCCTTGAGCGCCTTCTCCGCGCCTTCGACCGTCGAGATGTCGACTTCCGCCAGGAACTGGCCGGTCGTCGCGCCGCCGAACGTACCGATCTCGAGACCGGCATTGGCAACACCCGCATTGCCCGTCGATCCACCCGCAACCGTGAAGGCGCTGGCGGAAGTGAGCGAGATGGTCGCCGACGTGACGTCAGCCGCTGTCGAGATACCGATTGAATCCAGCGTGGTGTCGAGGCCCACCGAGGCACCGAACGCCGCGTCGGATGAGCTGCCACCGTCCACAGCGACCGATATGTTGCGGCCATCGGCTGCGGTCAGCGTGATTGTCGTGCCATTGTCCGATGCGACGACACCGGTACGGCCCGTGATCGCGTTGATCGCGTCGATCATGGCCACACGGTTGCCTTCGAGATCGGTTGCGCTGGCTGCAACACTTGCCGTCGAAACGCCATTGATTACGACGGTGCCGCCCGTATCTGCGGTGCCGGTCTGCGAGGTGCCGCCAACGACCGTGGTCGCATTGACCGTCGCCTTGACGCCGCTCTGCTCCGAGGCGCGATTGATCGCCGCGGCGATCGCCTTCGCACTGGCAGCATTGCCGACGCTGGAGGCAGTGTCGTCTGCAGCCTTCGAGGCACCGATCGTCACGCCGTTGATGACCAGGTCACCAGCAGCCATCGCAGTCAGGGCCGTCGACGAACGGGCAAGCGACGTGAGTGCCGCCGTCGTGCCGCCATACGTGCCGGCTACCAATCCCGAGTTGGCGACGTTGCCACTACCCGTGTTGTCACCACCGGAGATCACGACATCGCTGCCGTTCTGCGAGACCAGCGTATAGCCGCCCTCGTACGTGCCAGCTGCGGCAAGACCCGTAGCAGCCGACGTGACCGTCGTGAACGCGATCGTGATGTTACGGCCGTCCTTGGCTTCGAGGATTACCCCACCTGCCGTGTCGCCCGAGTCCATTGCGACCACACCGGTCTGTTCCGAACGGGAGTTGATGGCTTGTACCACCGACTGACGATCGGCTGCGGCATCGGCGCCGCCGGTTGCCACCGTGATCGACACACCGTTGATCGTCACGCTACCGGACAGCGCAGCGGGAGTCATGGCGACGCCGGCCTGCCGATTCGCGTTGACCTGTGCAACCACCCCGGTCTGTTCGCTGATCCTGTTGATCGCAGCGACCTTGGCGATGGCGCTCGCTGCCGAGTTGCCAACGGAGGCCGTGTCGTCGGAGGCCTGCGAAGGACCAACCGCGACGCCATTGATCGTCAGGTCGCCATTGCCGAGACCGTTTGCAGTACCGCGGGCGCTGACGCCAGCACCGACGCCGCCACCGAGCGAGTCTGCGGAAACTTTGTTGACCTTGAACGCGACGACTTCGCCGACGTTGGTGCCGATCTGAACGCTCGACTTGAACGAACCATCGAGCAGCTTGCGGCCGTTGAAATTCGTCTGCTCGCTGATGCGAGTGACTTCCGAAATGAGCTGCTGCGCTTCGGCGTTCAGCGCGGCGCGGTCGGAGTCGCTGTTCGTCGCGTTCGCGGCCTGGAGGGCCAGTTCGCGCAAGCGCTGCAGCGATTCCGTCATTGCGCCCAAAGCGCCTTCAGCGGTCTGCGCCAGAGAGATACCGTCGCCTGCATTTCGCATGGCGACCGACAAGCCCCTCACCTGCGCAGTGAAACGAGTCGAAATTGCCAACCCTGCGGCATCGTCCCGTGCGCTGTTGATGCGAAGGCCCGACGACAACCGGGTGAGCGCCTGAAGATTGGCGTTCTGGGTCGTGGTCAGGTTTCGTTGCGCCGTCAGGGAGCCGATGTTGGTGTTAATGATTTGCGGCATCGTAATACTCCAATTGAAAACCAATCCTTAGTCGAGACACCGAGTTACTCGGTAGTTCCCTTCGCACATGAGGGGTACTCGGTATGTCTTAACGGCTCGATCGGAGGATTCTTTAGCGGCCCGCGTCACACTTTCGCGTTGGAGGCACCGCTACCATGACCAGTCATGGAAGAAGAGAGACCGCCTGCGATGCCGACGAAGCGCCGGCTTCGACCGAAACGTGCGCCGCGTCACGATGACGCCGCACGATTCGAGGAGCGACTGTGGCGCGCGACCCGGGGCAGGACGAGGAAGCCGCCGCCCTCAGATCGCGTTGAACAGCGATAGGCCGCTCACCCGCCCGTAGCTGCGCTGTGCAGCTTCCAGCACGAATGCCTGCAGATTGAGCCTGCTCACCGCCTCCGCATAATCGACGTCGCGCAGCTGCGACAGGAGGTCCTTGGTCACGATCTCCACGTCCTGATGCAGGATCGCGCTGGAGTCCGACGTGTTGAGCCGGGCACCCACTTCGGAGCGAACCGTGAGTATCGAGTCCATGGCCTTGTCGAGGTTGCCAATGCTCGCGTCGATGAGCCCCTGCAGCGTCTGGAGGTCGGCATCGGAATTCGTGAGATTCGCAAGGCCATTGGCGAGCTTGGCGACCGTCGATACCACGTTCTGTGTCTTTGTCGTCTCGATCACGAAGCGGTCGCCTTCCGCCGGCACGCCGAACAGCTTGAATTGCATGCCCTGCGCCCGCACCGCCGCACCCGGCACGTGTGCGACGTTGCTGAGCCCGTCGACGACCCGGCCGTCGCTCATGCGCCGGACCGTGAAATTCGCGCGCCCCTGTGGATCGGCGCTGTTTGCGTTGAATTCCACGAGCAGTCGATCGGGAAAGAACGCATCCACAGCCGCCTGATCGACGACCAGGCCCTGGCCGATGGTCACGTCGGCATTGCGACTGTTGGCCGGATGCGCGCGAGCGACGAACGTGGTCGCCACCGATGGCACATCCATGAAGAGACGTTTGCCGGAGTCATTGACCGCGATCTGGCTGCTCGAGGTGACCTGCACGCGGCGCTGGCCCTCGTCTCCCTTGAAGACGACACCGTTGGTCTCGTCGCGCACGAACGGCTGCGTATGACCCTTGAAGCCAGCGAACAGGTATTCGCCGGTCGCCGTACGCGTATTCATGATCGAAAACAGTTCATCCAGGCGTGTTTCGATCTCCTTGGCGATGAAGTTGCGGTCGGTGGCTCCGAGCGCGCCGTTTGCACCCTGCAACGCCAGCTCGCGCACACGCTGCAGCACTTCGGTGGCCTGATTGAGCACAGCGTCTTCGAAACTCAGCTGGCTGTTGGCCAGCTGTATGTTCCGCTGATACTGGCTACGCAGCGCGAGCTCCTGGTTCAGACCCACGATGCGTGAAGCCGCTACCGGGTCGTCGGCGGGTGTCGCGAACTTTCGCCCCGAGGCGATCTGCTGCTGCGTGGTCGCAACCTGACGGCTGGTGTCCAGCATGCTGCCGATGGCTTGTTGATGGATCTGCTGCGTCGATATGCGCATGGCTCACCGTGTCAGGTTGAAGAGTATGTCGAAGGTGTCGCGGGCTACCGCAATCACGCGGGCCGAGGCGTTGTAGGCCTGCTCGAAGCGAATCAGGTTCGCCGCTTCCTCATCGAGGTTCACCCCGGAGAGCGATTCGCGCCGCGCGATGGACTGACGCAACAGCCCCTGACTCGCGTCACGATCGATGCGCGCCTGGTTCGTGCGCGAGCCCACGAACTCGACGAGATCGGAATAGGCATCGAACAGCGTGCCGTCGGTGCCGAACAGTCGCTCGCTCTGCAGGTTGACCAGTTCCAGGGCGTTGCGATTGTCGGACACACCGCTGTGGTTGAAGTCGATGGCAAACCGGTCGCCCGCCTCCGGTCGCCCGGTCATGCGGAGCTGGAACCCGAAATCGGACCGGCTGACGCTCGGCGTCTGCACGAAGACGTTGCCACCGATCGTGTTGGCGGAGCTCCCCACGCGGATGTTTGCAGCGAGTTGTACGGAGATGCTGCCACCTACGCTGACGGTACGGTTCTGGTCGGTGCCGGTCACCACACGATTGCTGAACCCGAGCGCCAACGCGATGGGCGATCCGGGATCGGCGTTGGCGATGCCGATGCTGCCGTTGCTGCCCGATGCGGCGGACGTCAGAACGACCTGGCCGACGCCATTCATGCTGACGGCAACGCGCCCTGGCCCGATCGAGGAAGCATCGACGGCCGCCTGCAGCGCGGCGACGAGAGCCGGTCCCGATCCGTAGTTCGCGCCGAGCGCAATGTTGGCACCGGGTTCGCCGTCCACGGACAGGGAGAAGCTGTAGGGTCCGCCGGTGGAGAAGTCGTATCCGGCCGGCCGCGGGACAGAGCCGATCGCCTGTGCGCTCTGGCCGAATCCGGCGCCATTGAGTGCAAGCGCGCCGCCACGAACGTCGCGCAGGTCGACGCCATCGGCGGTGTCCCCGGCGACGTGCAGCACGAGGTCATCGCCCTGCATCGACGTCAGCCGGATTCGAGTGCCGTCACTCGATGCCCGCACACCGGCCGCTGTCAGTGCATCGCTGCCGTTGATCGCGTCCGCCAGCGCGTTGAGCGATGACAGGTCGGCACCCGCAAATCGGGTGCCGTTGATCACCAGCGACAACGGGACGCCGGCCCCATTGTCGCGAATGCCGGTGATGTCCATCTCCGTGAGGGCGGTGGCGTTCACGCCCGACAACCCGCTCAGCTGGCTCGCGATCTGACGGGCACTCGAGTTCGGGGCGATCACCACGTTCTGCGTGGAGGCGACGCCGCCGGTAGCGGCATCGATCCGGCTCAGGGTCAGCACTTCGCTGCCATAACCGTTGCCAGCCTTCGCGAGCCCGAGGACGGTCTGCGCAGCACTCGGCAGACGACCCACGTTGCCGCCCTCGGCTGCGATTCGACTGCCGCCGGTACCACCGGGCAACAGCAGATTCTCGATGCCCGGTACATACGGCTGATTCCGCACCGGGGGCACGAGAGAACGGGGCGCCGCAGGATCGGAATTGTCGAGCAGTTCGTAGGTGGTTGCACTCGTGAAGTGCACGAGCAGTGGCGGCGACATCTGGCCGCGATTGGCGAAAATCGGATGATCGATGTCGAAGACGCGGGCCGGCTCCGCGATCCCGGTACCACGATTGCCGATCGCCGTCTCGACCCGTACCGGCGTGCTCAGCGCGAGATCTCTCGGGTTCTGCAGCACCCTCGCGATGTCGCGGGCACCATGCAGACTCGGTTGAATGCGATATCGATCGCCGCCGCGGAAGACGCCGCCTTCGATCGTCACCCGGAACCCGTCGCCGCTCACGGTGACCGGGAATCCCTGAGCGGTCGAACCCTCGGTCATGACCTTGGCGTCGCTCAGTCGAACGAGCGTGAAACTGCCGTCGCCAGACAGCGAGAAGCGGATCTCGTAGTCGCTCGCCGTGAGTTTGGAGGAATCGGTGATGCCCACGAATAGCGCGCCGCTCGGACGGCCGCCGAGATTGATCGGTGTCGCGCGCTGATAGGCGAGTGTCGGGTCGTTCACACCCTTGAAGACGTCGCCGCCGAACACGCCGTCGAGGGTCACGCCGCGACGGTGCACCGCATTCACCGCCTCGCTCACCGCGATGGCGACCCGGCCGAGGTGATTCAACGCCTGATTGAGCACGCCGTCCTGGAACTTGAGCAGTCCGCCCAGCTGACCACCCGAAATCGACTCCGTGATCACCGCGGCCTCGCGATCGAAGCTGTTCACGAGGGTGATATCGCCGGTCGCAGTGGCTGCGAGGCTCGCAATCTGTCCACCGATGATGAGCGGCTGTCCTCTACCGACGAAGACGTTCACCTGACCATCGTTCTGGGCAACGACGGTCACCGACACGATCTCCGACAGTTGGCGCAGGAGCTCGTCGCGCTGGTCGAGCAGATCGTTCGCCACGGCGCCGCCCTTTCCCGTGCTCTCGGCGATGCGCGCATTGAGACGGCCAATGCCCTGGGACAACTCCGACACCCGGTCGGCCGATGTCGCGATGAGTCCGCGCAGGCCCTCCTGCTGGGCGTGCAGGCGGTCGTACATCGTGTTGAATCGATTGGTGAGACCGGTCACTTCCGACAACACGAGTTGTCGCGCCGGAATCGACGACGGGTCGGACGAGGCCGCCTGCAGCGAACCGAAGAAGCTCTGCAGTGCCGGCACGAGTCCGGTGAGTTCATCGGCCAGCAACGAGTCGAGCTGGCCGATCTGGCTCAGGAAGTCTTCGACCTCCGCGAACGCGGCCGTGTCGAGCCGCACCTGATTGGTGACGAATTCGCTATGAACCCGAGTGACCGACTCGAGTTGCGCGCCGCGACCGATATAGGCCGATCCCAGGAACTGCGGAATCTGCGGCGTGATCTCCACGCGCTGACGCGAGTAACCCTGACTGTTCGCGTTGGTGATGTTGTGGCCCGTGGCCGCCAGCGCCGCCTGGTGCGCCCGCAGCCCACTGATGCCGATGTTGATGAGCGAAGACGACATGTCGGCTTACTGTCCCAGGAACGCGCGCAGCTGCGCGAATGGCGGACTCGCCAGCACCGCGCGGATCTTCGCCGCATAGTCGGGGTCGGTGGCGTATCCCGCCTTCTGTAGTTCATCGGCGAACCGGCCAGGATCTTGAGCATGGGCCACGGCATCGCGATAGCGCGGGTTGCCGGTCAGCACCGATGCGTAGTCGCCGATCGCGGCCTCGAGCGACGGATAGGCACGAAATCGATCGAGCATCGTGATGGCGCGACCAGCCAGGACCTCCACCGTGCCCACTTCCACGGCATCGCCCTGCCAGCCGGCGCCCGCTTTGATGCCGAACAGGTTGTGGCTGGAGTCGCCGGCAGCAGCGTGAATCACATGCTTGCCCCATCCGGTTTCCAGTGCCGCCTGGGCGAGCACCGCGATCGGATTCAACGGCGTGCCGGCCAGTGCGCGCCGCAAGGTGGGCAGTACGTTGTCGATGAAACTGCGCGGTGAGTCCGCGGCGGGTTGTTTGCGACCGTACTCGACGACGGTGACCGGCGACGGCGCCGCGATCGGAGCATTGTGGGAGCGCCCTTCGGGCGCGAACGGCACGGGATCATTCGCGGGCAAGCCCGCTCCCACAGCGGGCGCTTCCACGATCTCCGGTGCGCTCACCTCGACCCGATCCCGCTCCGGCTGCCGGCGCAATGCACCGGCTCCCGACAGCTGTCGCTCCACCACCGCGGCCAGCCCCACACCGCCGTGCTCGGCGAGATGCACGGCCCACTGGTGATCGAGCATCTCCTGATGCCACTTGCCTTCGTCGCTCGACAGATAGCTGTCGGGCGCGAGGGTCGCGTTGGCCTCGCGGGCGCTCTTCAGCACCAGGTCGATGAACAGCGATTCGAACTGCTGAGCCGCCGCGCGAATACCGTCGTCGCCCTGACGTTTGATCCGGGCGAGCGAATTCACTTCGCTGTATGCGAAGCCCGTGAGCGAGTCGATCGGCGTCGAACTCGCGATCGCCATCAGATCACCACGAGTTCCGCGCGCAGCGCGCCCGACTCTCGCAACGCTTCGAGGATCGCCATGAGATCCCCGGGTGCGGCGCCAACCTCGTTCACCGCGGAGACGATGTCCTGTAGAGAGACACCCGGCGCGAAGTAGAACATTCGATTGGAGTCGGCATCGATGCCGACCTGAGAGCGCGGCACAACCGTGGTTTCACCCGCGGCGAGCGCGTTTGGCTGACTCACTTCGTAGTTTTCGGAGATCGTCACCGACAGGCTGCCGTGGGTGACCGCGGCGGGTGCGACTTCGACGCGGTCGCCGATGACGATGGTGCCCGTGCGCGAATTGATCACGACGCGTGCGGCCGGAGCGTCCGCCTCGACATCCAGGTTTTCGAGCACGGAAAGAAACGTCACACGCTGCGCACTGTCCGTGGGCGCAGTCACCGCGATCGAAGTCGAATCGAGCGCGGAGGCGACATCGGGACCGAACGTCTTGTTGATGCTCTCGCTCACCCGTCGCGCGGTCGTGAAGTCGCCGCGATGCAGATTGAACACGAGCGGCCCCGTATCACCGAAGGTGGTGGGTGCCACGCGCTCGACGGATGCGCCTTGGGGGATGCGACCGACACTCGGTACGTTGACCGTCACCTTCGATCCGTCCGCCCCCTGGGCGCCGAACCCGCCCACCACGAGGTTGCCCTGGGCGAGCGCGTAGACCTCGCCGTTGACGGCCTTGAGGGGCGCCAGCAGCAACGTGCCACCGCGCAGGCTCTTCGCATTGCCGATCGAGGACACCGTGATGTCGAGCTTCTGACCGGGTTTGGCGAAGGCCGGCAGATCCGCATGGATCGACACCGCCGCCACGTTCTCGAGCTTGGGTTGCACACCTTCCGGCATCTGAATGCCGAACTGGCTCAGCATGTTCTTGAAGGTCTGCGTAGTGAACGGCGTTTGACTGGTCTTGTCACCCGTGCCGTCGAGGCCGACGACGAGCCCGTATCCCACCAGCTGGTTGCTGCGTACCCCGGCGACCGACGCGAGATCCTTCAGGCGCTGGGCATTCGCCTCGATCGAGAAGGTGAGCAGAGCAACGATTACCAATAATGGTTTCATGTGACCTCAGTACGGCATGAACGGGCTTAGGAAGAATCGTGTGAGCCAGCCGGGCGCATTGCTGTTGGCAAGCGGACCTGTGCCGCTGTAGGCGAGCCGCGCGTCGGCCAGACGCAAGGAAGAGACGCTGTTCGAACCGTCGACGTCTTCGCGCCGCACGAGCCCACTGACCCGCACGTACTCTTCGCCACGGTTCAAGTTCAGCCACTTCTCGCCCTGCACCAGCAACAGCCCGTTGGGATACACCGCCGTCACCACGGCGCTGATCGTGCCGGTGAGGCTGTTGCTCTGGTCGCTCTCGGCCGCACCGTCGAACTCGTGACCGCCGGAGAGGTTGGTCAACAGGCCGCCCGTACCGCCATCGACGAACTTGCCGAGAATGGTCGGTTCGATGACCGATGAACTCGACTCCTTGCTGATCTTGGTGTCGGCGGATTTCGACGACTGCATGCGTTCCTGGAGGCGGATGGTGACGATGTCGCCGACCCGCATGGCACGCCGGTCGTCGAACAGAGACACGCCATATCCGGCTTGATACAAACCACCACCTTCCGGCGGTGGCGCGGGTTCCATCAGTGGGTAGGCGGGACGATACGAGGGTTCCTCGCGCTGCGGCACCGCGCTCATGCATCCCGTCAGCGCCAATGCAACCGGCACCCAACAGGCGATCTTCGCCATCACGCGCCTCACAGGTTTTGTGTCAGATACTGGAGCATCTGATCCGAGGTCGAGACGACGCGCGAATTCATCTCGTAGGCGCGCTGCACCGATACCATGTTGACGAGTTCCTCGACGACGCTCACGTTCGAGTTCTCGAGCATGCCTTGCAGCACCATACCGAGGCCGTCCTGTCCCGGCGTACCGGACTGCGGTGAACCGCTCGACGGCGTTTCCCAGAACAGGTTGTTCCCGGCCGCCTGCAGGCCCGCCGGATTGACGAAGCTCACGAGTTCGATGGTGCCGAGCTGAGTGGCAGTCGCACTACCGCGCGTCATCGCAGAGACGATGCCGTCGGCGCCGATCGTGACCGAGTCGGCATCCGCGGGCACGGTGATCGAAGGTTCCAGCGCATAGCCCTGGGAGTTGACCAGCTGACCATCCTGATCCAGGTGGAACTGGCCGTCGCGTGTGTAGGCCGTGTTGCCGTCAGGGGTAATGATCTGGAAGAAGCCGCGGCCATCGATCGCGAGATCGAGTGGTGCCTCCGTGGTCTGCAGACTGCCTTCGGAGAACATCTTTTGAGTACCCGCGACACGCACGCCGGTACCCAGCTGCAATCCGGAAGGCAGCGTCGTGTCCTGGGAGGATTGTCCGCCGGGTTGCTGCTGGATCTGATACAGCAGATCGTTGAACACGGCGCGATCGCGTTTGAACCCCACCGTGGATACGTTGGCGAGGTTGTTGGAAATCGTGTGCAGCGCCGTGTCCTGCGCCGACAGGCCAGTCTTGCTGACCCACAGGGATGACATCATGTCGATAGACTCCTTTAGCGGTTGATCATCAGTTCACGCTGACCAGTTCCTGCGCGGCTTCGTCGTTCTGTTCGGCCGCCTTCATCAGGCGCACCTCGAGTTCGAACTGACGCGACAGCTCGAGGATCGCGGTCATCTCATGGATGGCATTGACGTTGCTCGACTCGACGAAACCCGCGACCACAGCCACTTCGGCGCTCGATGCGAGGGCAACGTCGTCGATCGGCCGAAACAGTCCGTCCGGTCCCTTCGCCACTTCGCCCTGCTCGGGCTTCACGAGCCGCAGCCGATCGATCTGCACGAGCGCCTGTTCACCCTGTCCCTCGGGTTGAATGGTGATGCTGCCGTCGCCGCCGATCTGCAATCGCTCGTAGGGCGGCAGCGAGATGGGACCGCCATCGCCGAGCACCGCATAGCCGGCGCCGTTGCGCAGCGTGCCCAACGCATCGACCACGAATTCGCCGGCTCGCGTGTAGGCCTCGCTGCCATCCGGCAGTTGCACGGCGAAGAAGCCCTGACCGCTGACGGCCACGTCCAGATCGCGACCCGTTTCCATCAACGGACCCTGTCTGAAGTCGCTCGCCGGCTGTTCCGCCAGCGCAAACACGCGGGTCTCGTAACCATCCCCGTTCACCTGAACCGCGCGAGCCTGCGCCAGATCGGCTCGGAACCCGGAGGTGCCGAGGTTGGCCAGGTTGTTGGCATGCACGGTCTGTGCGCGGTCGATGTGCGCCGCACCGGTCATCGCTATATAGAGAAGGCGGTCCATCGACGTTAGATGTTGATGATCGTCTGGGTGATCTCATCCGCGGTCGAAATCGTCCGGGCGTTCGCCTGGAAGTTGCGCTGCGCGAGAATCAGCTGCACCAGCTGTTCCGACAGTTCGACGTTGGAGTCCTCGAGTGCACCCGAAGTGATCGCGCCGAGCGACCCGGATCCCGGCGCGCCGATGACCGGTTCGCCCGATTCGTTGGTCTGCACCCATGCGGTGTTGCCGATCGCCTTCAGGCCCTGCACGTTTGCGAAGTCCGCAAGGGCGATCTGCCCGAGCACCTGAGTCTGGCCGTTCGTGAACCGTGCCGACATGACGCCGCGGACATCGATGTCGAGGCCCGACAGCTGACCCGTCGTATAACCGTTCTGATTGATGCGGCTCACCGCAAACTCGCTGCCGTACTGCGTCGTCTGCCCCAGTCGAATCTCGAAGTTCGAGCTGGCCGGCGGTTCGGGAATCGGCAGTGCGCCACCGGCGAGTGCGTTCTGCGGGCCCACCGAGCCGTTCGGTACGCCGTTGGCATCCACCGGCACCCAGTTGGAGATGAGGATCTGATCGGTTCCGGCCGGATTGATGCTGCCGTCGCTGTTGAACTGCACGTCGAACCGGGCCCGGGTCGCCACCGAGTTCTGTGGCGGCGGCAGGTTCGGGTCGGGGTCACCGATGTCGCGACCGTCGATGAGCGCGTACATGCTCCAACGGTTCGGCTCTTCTCCGGGTACGCCGGGTGTGAACCGCTCCTTCACGAAGTACATGCTCATCACATGGGGGTTACCCAGGCTGTCGAACACGGTCATGGAGGTTGCGGAGTTGTAGGTGTCCTGGTTCGTGGGATCGAAGGTGTTCAACTGGAACGGCGTGAACGCCGACGGCGCGAGACTGCCGAACAGGTTGCTGTTGCCAGGCACGGCGTTGCTCATCGTGACACCTTCCTGGAAGGTGAAGTTGACCGTACCGCCGATCGCCGCCGCCGAGTTACCGGTCCTGGTCAGCGACACAGGAGCACCCGAGGTGCCGCGCACCAGCAGGGAGTCGGCGCCACCGCCGGCCGTGACCGCGAAGATGAGGTCATTGCCCACCTGGTCGGTGACCACGAGATCACCATTCGCGCCCACGGTTGCGCTCACCGTACCGAGACCCGGTACCGTGTTGATAGCGTTCGCCATCGCCGTGGCACTCACGGCGGAGATGGCAACGCCGTTCAACGTCAGCGACATGGTGCCACTGCCGTTCGCGATGCCGCCCGCGGGAATCGTTGCAATGGTGCGTGCCGACGCCGAAACGCCGGGTACGTTGGTGCTCGAGAACTGCGAAGCGATCTGTGCCGCGCTCGCGCCCGCCGCAGTGCTGACCGTTTGTGTCGTGCCATCGGCCTGTATCACGTCGACCGACTGCGCCGCGTAGCCATTGCTCACGCCGGCGACGCCCGGCACGGTTACGCCAGTCGAGAGATTCAGCGCGTTGACCAGATCGGTCTGGGTCACGCCGATGTTCGAGGTATTCAAGTTGTTGATCGTGATGGTCGACGGCACACCCGACGCCGTGGCGAAGAACTGCAGGCGGCCCGCATTGTTGGGATCCTCGCGGACGTCCACACCGAGTCCGCTGGCGAGCAGTTCGTCACGCACGTCGGAAATCAGATCGTTGAAGCTGACGATATTGGAGTTGAGGTTCACGGTGACGGTGCCGTTGTTGGACGGTGCACCCGACAACGTGATGTCGAAGCTCGCGGCCGTCAGGTTGCCCGATGCCCCAACCACCGCGCCTGTGCCGAATGGGTCGGGCACGATGTTGGTGGAGCCGCCCGAACCACCTTGACCCAGTGCAATGCCACCCAACGCGCCGACCACATTGGCGCGCGTCACGGCACCGCCGTAGATCGCGTTGTCGAGCGGGTCGATCGAGATGGTCGAGTTTTCGCCACTGGCCAGTGCGAAGAACTGCAGCCGGCCGAAGTTCGAGGGGTTCTCGCGCACATCGACACCGATACCGCTGGCCGCGAGGTCGTCGCGGATGTCGTTGATCAGATCCTGGAGGTTCGTGACGTTGGTGTTGAGGGTCACCGATACGGTCTGGTTCTGACTCGGCACGCTTGCACCGGACAGAGAAACCTCGAAAGTGGCTGCCGCACCCGGCGCCGAGAAGTCGAACGGCGTGATGACGTTTGCGCCCGACACCGAACTCGGCGTGTCGATACCGAAGTTGAACGGCACCGGCGCACCCGCAGTCTCGAGTACCGACGGGGTCGCCGACGGCAGTCCCGAGCGGGCCACGCCGATGGCGGAGCCCAAGGTCGAGATGCGCGTACCTACCTGCGACAGCACCTGATTGCGCGCGTCGAGGTTGATCCGGGCTTCGATCAAGGTGGTCTGACGTGGTGCGAGATTCGACGTGGACAGCTGAATATCGCCGACCACACCCGACAACACACCCGCGGCATTGGCGGAGAAACCCTGCACCCGAGCGCCGCTGTTGGTGACTACGAAACCGCTCGAGTCGACGCCGAACATGCCGGCGCGGGTGTATGCGCGAGATCCGCCGTCGCTGATCACGAAGAACCCGTTACCGTCGATCGCGAGGTCGAGACTGTTGTTGGTGAACGAGATCGTTCCCTGGTCGAACAGTTGCGCGACGTTGGCGAGCTTCACGCCGCTGCCGATGTTGTTTGCACCGGAGCCGAGCAGCGTCGAAGCGTAGACGTCGGCGAACTCGGTTCGCGCCGACTTGAAGCCCACAGTGCTCGCATTGGCGATATTGTTACCGGTGACCGAGAGGTCACTCGAAGCCGCGCTCAAGTCGCTCAAGGCGGTGTTGAATGTCATCTGATTCGCTCCTTCGTTACTGGAATACGGCCAGTTCGATCACCCGGCCCTACTGAATTTCCTTGACCTTGGTCACCGGCACGGTGCTGCCACCGGCCAGATTCAACTGAATACCCGTCGCTTCGAGCGACACGCTCGCGACTACTTCGGGGAGATCCACTGCGAACTCCCGCGATGACTCGCCCTGAGCCGCGTAGGCTCGCACCCGGTAGACGCCGGCGGGCTGCTGCACACCCGCGGCGTCTTTGCCGTCCCACAGGAATCGGCTCGCGCCGACGCCCGCCGGACCCACATCGATCTTGCGAATGAGCTGACCCATCGGACTGCTGATCTCCACCGTGAGGTTGCTCGTCGATTGGGTGACGTCCACGCTGCCGACGAGCCTCGAGCCCTGCATGAAGGTGCGGTCGGTCGGTACCAGCACCGATCGGCCGACGAGGGCGGCGGCTTCCATCGTCACCGTG
>JBFKCZ010000015.1:0-14997 GCA_041620035.1 Pseudomonadales bacterium | reverse complement strand
GTATTCGGCTTCCGCGAGTTCCACCACCGAGCCGCCCGTCTCGCTGTTGGCAGCACGAACCGCGTCGACGACGGTTTCTACGGGTAGACCAAACGCACGCAAGCGATCCGGACGCAGCACGATCTGGTACTGCCGGTTGAATCCGCCGATGGTCGCCACTTCCGCCACGTTGGCAACGCTCTTCAGCTCGTACTTCAGAAACCAGTCCTGAAGCGCACGCAGCTGCGCAATGTCGTGTTTTCCTGTTCTATCGACGAGCGCGTACTCGTAGATCCAGCCCACGCCGGTTGCATCGGGACCCAGTGCCGGTCGCGCGGCGAGCGGCAGCCGGCCCTGCACCTGCGACAGGTACTCGAGTACCCGCGAGCGCGCCCAGTAGAGGTCGGTACCGTCTTCGAACAGCACGTAGACGAACGACTCGCCGAACAACGAATACCCGCGTACCACACGGCTGTGCGGCACCGACATGAGCGTGGTCGTGAGCGGGTAGGTCACCTGATCTTCCACCACCTGAGGCGCCTGACCGGGGTACGTCGTGCGCACGATCACCTGCACGTCCGAGAGATCGGGAATCGCATCGAGCGGCGTCTGTCGAAGTGCGACCACGCCAAGCGCGCTCATGAGCGCAACACCGAGCAGCACGAGCACGCGGTTGTCGATCGATGCGCGAACCAGCCACGCAATCATGGCTGTGCGTCCATGCGACGGTACACCCCGAGCAGGCTCGCCTCGGAGTCGATCAGGAACTGGCCCGACGTCACGACTTCGTCGCCTTCATCGAGGCCGTCGAGTACCACCGTTCGACTGCCGCGCTCGCCACCGATGCGGATGGACGCGGGTTTGAAGCGTCCATCACCCTTCGCGACTATCACCAGCGTACGTTCGCCGGTGCGAATCACCGCTTCCGTCGGCACCAGAAGCTGCTCACGCTGCCCACCGCCGAACAGCGTGACATCGGCATACATTCCAGGATGCAAATGGTCGTCTTCGTTGGGCACGACCATGCGGACGCGCCGTGTTCGTGTTGCAACGTCGAGATCCGGATACACGTAGTCGACGACTCCGGAGAACACGCGGCCAGGATGCGCAGACACTCTTGCTTCCACAGCACGCCCAGGGCCAATCCACGACGACTCCCGCTCCGGGACCTCGGCGAGGATCCACACCACCGAGTGATCCGAGAGTTCGAACAGCCGCGCCTCGGTCATTACCGCCGCACCGGCGCGCACCCCGAGTTGCATCACGTAGCCATCGATCGGCGCGAACACCGACGTGCGGCGAGGCGCCGTTCCAGTGCTTTCGATTCGCTCGATCGCACGCGCATCGACGCCCAGCGACAGCAATCGGGTGCGGGCAGCGCGAACCAGCTCGGGGCGTTCGGCCTGCAAGGCGAGCAGCAGCTCACCTTGCGCGGTCGCAATCATCGGGCTGTAGATTTCGGCAAGTACCTGGCCCTTGCGGACCGGATCGCCTTCCGCCCCCACATGCAGCACCTCAACCCAGCCGGGCGCGCGGGCGAACACCTCAACGCGCTTGCGCTCATCGGCTTCGATGCGACCGGTGGTGTCCACGCGCCGGAAGAAGGTCCCTCGGGTCACCTTCGCCGTGCGCATGCCGAGGTTCTGCACCATCGCCGGATCAATCAGCACTTCGGTGTCGCCAGCGACCTCACTCGCGTACTTCGGAACGAGGTCCATGTCCATGAACGGTGACCGACCCGGTGCATCGAAATGCTGATCCGGACGCATCGGGTCGTACCAGTAGAGGATCTCCGGCTCGGATTGGGCTTGCGGCGCCGACTGGCTCTGTTGCGTCCCCCGCAGATACGCGACAAGCGCGATCACCGCCAACGCGAGCGCAACGGCTGTCCAGACGAAGTTCTTCGTTTTCATGAGCCAGCCTCCGTCGATGCCGACCGATCGATGGCGAGCGAATCCGCCGCGAAGTAACGCAGTTCGACGCGCCTCGTCAGCGCATCGTGGCGCAGATCGAGCTGCGTCATCTGTGCGTCGAGCATGTCGAGACGCGCGTCGATCACTTCGACGAGGCTGCCTGCACCATTGCTCCAAGCGAGGACTGCCGCATCGATCGCGGCTTGCGCCGTCGGTACCACGCGACCCTGGTAGTGCTCGAGTCGCGCCTCGATGCGCGCGAGATCGCGCCGCGCCAGCAATGCGCCAGCCAGCAGTTGCCGATACTCGTCTTCCCACGCCGCAGATGCAGCATCCCGCGAAGCGAGTGCGCCGGCGAGCACACGGTCCTGACGGTTGCGGGTGAAAAGTGGCAGGTCCATGCCGACTTCGAGCATCACCATGTCGGCAAACTCGGGACGGTTGCCATATCCGAACTGGACGCGCCAATCCGGGGCGTACTCGGCTCGCGCGAGTTCGGCGCCTGCTTCCGCCTCCGTGATCTGTGCGGTTCGTACGCGGAGTAGCGGGTGCTGCGCGATACGCTCCGCAATGTCCGCCTCCGAACCTGCTACCGCGAGATCGGGAGGTGACGCGGCCGATGCATTGCGCGCGTACGCACCGATCCAGCGTTCGAGTTCGCTGGCGCGTCGTTCGACGTCCTGTCGATCGGCAGCCAGCGCATCGCGAAAGCGTTCCATCGCGACTTCGGATCGCAGCAGTTCCGCCTGCCGCTCAACGCCCGCAGCGACGTCCAGTTCACCGCGCTCGACCTTGAGCGACGCTTCGGCCAGCGCGGCTTTGGAGAGCTCGACGGCTGCTTCCGACCGCCAAAGTGCAAGCCAGGAGAGACCCACGTCGCGCTCGATCGTCAAAGCTTCGAGCAGCGAGTCGGCATCGACGCGCTCGGCCGCGCGTTCCAGCACCGCGCTGCGGGCGACTCGCTTCGCCGCACGCGGAAAGGCCTGCTCGATGCCGATGACGATCTGGGTATCCGTGTCACGCCGCAGCGACCACGCGTCGCTACCGGCTACCGGCAGGTCGCGAATGCCGCCGAAGAGCTGCGGATCCGGCAACTCGCGGGCCGCCACCGCTGAGTGTCGTGCGGCCAGCGCCTCGGCGGACAACCGCTGCAGGCGTGGCTGAGCCTCCAATGCGAGGCGAACGGCATCGCCGAGCGACAGTTGCGACTCGCCACGTGCGAACGGCGCGGCCGTCGCGGCCAGCACGGTGACGATGTATACGAACGAACGAAGCTTTGCTGCAATCCTCATGTCTACTCCTCGCTGCGAATCCAAGGGCGGATGACGCGGTACGCGAGGGCAGCGCTAGTTCAGGAAACAGCACTCCAGGAGATAGAAAGGCCGGTGGTGTGGGGGCGGTGCAGGGACGAAGGCGAAGGTGGCCGGGCCCGCCGCGCTGACCGCAGGTGGTTCCGGACTCGGCGGCGCTACGACCCAGTCGGGATGCGGCAGATCCGCGGCATCGATGCGGGGCGCGGGCGCGAAGAGCGAAGGATCGTCGCAACAGGCAGTGATGACTGGTGCCGCAGGCGGCGCGACGGGCTCGGCCGGATCGGTGTGGCAGGGCATGACATCGCCAGCCGGCGCTGCTGCATGCGCGTGGCTCCGATCCATGTCGGCCGGCGGGCACAGGCAGCCCGCGAACAACGTTCCGGTGTTCGCCATGAACACCAGAAACACGACGATGTGGGTCAGAGTTCTCTTCACGCAACACCTTAGGGCCGTTGCCGGAAGGGTAGCTGAATCGATAGTCCGTCGGCATCGATCAGCGCCCAATCCAACGCGCTCATGAAACTCTAGACCTGGGCGCGGCACACGGGTCAAGTGACGCGCGGGCCTTCGAACATTAGTCGGACATGATGATCGGGCGCGGCGCGCGCCCGAATGGCCCCCATCATGATACTTGCACCACATAACTCACCGGCGCCTTGTCCTAGCATCGTGAAGACGGCCCTGACATGGACGCCACGAGTGCCCGCCTCCTACCACATCAATGCCGATGACGAACTCGTCTCCGTCAATATCAGCGGGCAGACGACACTCGTCGAGGTCTACGAGTTGTGCCAGCGGCTGATCGCCGACCCCGACTTCTCGTCGGAATGGCCACAGCTTGCGGATCTGCGCGGTGCGGACTTCGAGATCCAGCCGGGAGCGATGCGCCCCTTCGTCCAGTACGCGGTAGGCACCTACCGCAAGCACGTCTCAGCGCCGATTGCCGTGGTTTTCGACGGTCAACGCGACGACGCGTTCTGCGCGGGGCTGTATCGCTTCACCTGTGCGCTGGGCATCGCCGAACTGTTCGACGACTACGCGCTGGGTGTTAAGTGGCTGCTGACGAACGGGTGGAAGAAGAAAGTGGGGCATCCTGCCCCGCGAGAGAATCTACTGTAGCCACCAGATTCCCGCCGTAATGGCGCTGACAAAAACCCAGAACACATACGGACTGGAGTACGCGACGAATCGCGCAAACGCCTCGTTGTGGTCGTTCATGGACATCTCCCTCATGAGGACCCCACCTATCTTGTAACCTGTGACGCAGTTCACAGATAGGGGCCAGCGGGAGCCTTCTTGTGACAGGTTTGTAACGCAACACCCGGGTCCAATCGTGGAGCGTTGGGCGCCGCCTCGCCGCCCATAAAATGAAGGAAATCTGGAGAGTTCTGGGTTAAGGCGTTGAGTTGATTTCGCTTTTTTCCGGGCGCGGAAAACAGCTGAGATCCCGGTCTTTCATTCGGAGAATCATGCCGCTATGCTAAATGCCCCACCAGCCGATGCTGTATGTTTATACAGTGTAATTCTCCTCGGCAGGGCGAACGCACGGCGTGCGGCACGGCTGGTGGGGCCACCCTTCCGCAACAACTCCCCGAGCGATTTTTTTCAGGGCCCGACGTTGCTCATCACGACGCAACCGCTGGCACCGAACATGCCGCCCACACCCAGACACAACGAGATCTCCGCGCCTTCCACTTGCGCCGGTGCAACACCGCGCAGCTGACGCACGCTCTCCTGCAACGCATACATGCCGTACATGCCCGAGTGCATGTACGACAGGCCACCGCCGTTCGTGTTGAGCGGCAACGTGCCACCCGGTCGGGTGTTGCCATCCCATATGAAGCCGGCTGCCTCGCCGCGCTTGCAGAATCCGAGATCTTCGAGACCATAGATGGGCAGATGCGCGAATGCATCGTAGATCATCATGTGATCGACATCGTCGTGATTGATGCCCGCTTCGCGCATGGCGCTCGGACCCGCGACTCGAAACGCACGCGAGCTGGTCAGATCCTCCATCTGGCTCACCATCGGTGTCTCCACACTCTCGCCGCAGCCGATCACGAACACCGGCTTGCTGGGAAAGTCGCCGGCGCGCTCGCCCGCAGTGAGAATCAATGCACCTCCGCCATCGGTGACGAGACAACATTCGAGGAGATGAAACGGGTACGCGATCATCTTCGAGGCCAGCACGTCCGCGACGGTGATCGGGTCACGATAGGTCGCGCGCGGATTCAGCGCCGCCCACTCACGTTGCACCACCGCCACCATCGCAAGCTGCTCGTGCGTCATGCCGTAGTCTTTCATGTAGCGCAGCACGGGCAGCGTGAACATCGTCGGCGGTCCCATTGGACCGAACGGTGCTTCGAACTGGCCGGCCAGACTACTGGCTCCACCGCCGGGCCGGAATCCTCCCCGGCCAATACCGGACCGCCCGCTCTCGCCATGTGTGATCAGTACCGTCTTGCACAGACCGTGACGAATCGCCGCAACGGCGTGACGCACGTGAATCATGAAGGAGCAACCGCCGACGGTGGTGCCGTCCACCCATGTGGGCGTGATGCCGAGATAGTGGGCGACGCCCGTTGGCGATTCTCCGGCGGTCGCAACGCCGTCGATGTCCGCTGCGGTGAGCCCCGCGTCCTTCAGCGCGTTCAGCGCCGCATCCGCATGCAGCTGCAGCTGACTCATGTGAGGGATTCGACCGAGCTCCGTGGTCTCGGCCGCGCCCACGATCGCAACGGCACTCATTGCGCTACACCGACGGGTTTGAAGAGCGGCAACGTGATCTCATCGGTGACTGCGAGATACGTCACCTCCAGCGGCATGTCGAGCACCAGCGCCTCCGGCGTCTGCGGGCAATCGACGATATTGCTCATCATGCGAACCCCCTCGTCGAGTTCGACGAGTGCAATCGAGTAAGGGCCTTCCCAGGCGGGATGACCGCGTTCGTTGATGACATAGGAACTCAGCTTCCCTCGGCCACTGGCACGAAACACCCTCACCTCGCGAGAACTGCATTGCGGACAGAACGGTCGCGGCGGGAAGTAGACATGCTCGCAATCCACACAACGCTGCAATCGCAACTCCGACTGACGGGTTCCGTCCCAGAAATGCTGCGTCTCCGGTGTCGGTTGAGGAACCGGTCGAGTGGCCTTCGGCATCGTTGCTCCCGCGCGCTTGCTGCGTAACTGAAGCGTGCGAGTATCTCAGAGACGACTGACGTCAGGAAGAATGCGCCACCAATCGAACTGCGCATCGCCAACGGCGACGAACTCCGGATTGAGAAACGATTCCTTGGTGTTGTAGGCAAGATTGGTTCGGTCGAACTTCCACACCGCACCACCCGCGGCACACAACACCGCGTGCGCGGCCGCGATGTCCCACTCCGATGTGGGCCCCAATCGTGGATAGAGATCGGCGCGACCCTCTGCGAGTATGCAGAGCTTCAGAGAACTGCCGACGGGCAGTCGATCGACGCGTTCGAAGTGATCGTCCAGCGCATCGATGTAGCGCTCCAGGCGTTCGCCGCCGTGGCTGCGGGAGGCAACGACATCGAGCGTGCGGCGCCCCGCCATCGGCCGCGACCGGAGTTCGACCGTCCGATCGCGCGTGCGCTTTTGTGCGAGATCGCGCTGCGCCGAGCCCAGATAGACTTCCTCGCGCACCGGAACGCCAACGACACCCAATCCAGGTTCGCCATGCTCGATCAGCGCGATGTTCACGGTGAACTCGCCGTTCTTGCTCACGAACTCCTTGGTGCCGTCGAGTGGATCGACCAGCCAGTACGTCTGCCACTGCCGTCGCTGCGACCACGGTGGCAGCGTCGCTTCCTCAGACACCACAGGCAGTTCCGGCGTCAGTGCCTTCAGCCCCGCAGCGATGATGCGATGCGCATTGAGATCCGCTTGCGTCAGCGGCGATTCGTCGTCTTTCGTCTCGACATCGAACTCCTCGCCGTAGATCTCGAGAATCGCATCGCCCGCCCTTCGCACGAGGGCGACGAGCGCATCGATCAACTTGTCGTCATGCACCATCCGAAGGCTCTCCAGAATTTCCCCGCTACGCGGACAGGCGTCCCAATCGCAGACTGACCAGATACAGTGCCGCCAGCGCACGTGCCTCCGCGAAGTCGTCGCGCTCGCTCAGCTCGGCAATTCGGGACAGCGGCCACGGTACGACCTCGGGCGGCTCCGGTTCGTCGGCCGGCAAACGCTCCGGATACAGATCGCGCGCCAGCATCACATTGATGGTGAAACCCATGTGGCCGGGCGACAGGTTGAGCGCTTTCAACCACTCGATACGGCGGGCACCGAAACCGACTTCCTCCTTCAGTTCGCGATTGGCGGCCTGCTCGAGGGTTTCGCCCGCCTCTGCGGCACCCTTTGGCAGCGTCAACTGATTCTCGTGGAAACCAGCGGCGTACTCGCGAATGAGCATGACTTCGTCGGACTCATTCACTGCAACGACCATCACTGCCGGCTTGCCGAACTTGGGCAGACGCTCGTAGATGCGCTCGACACCGTTGGAGAACCGCAGGTGAAGCTCTTCGATACGGAACAGCCGCGTTTGGGCCAGCGTGGTCGTTCGCAGGATTTCGGGAACGCGCAAGTGTGACCTCGCCCTTGGTATCGAAAAGGTTCCGCTATTATAGGGGCCGTTTGCAGATGAAATTGCCGCGATGGTCGACTGGACTGAAATCGATACCGTGCTGCTCGACATGGATGGCACGTTGCTCGACCTCGAATTCGACAACGTGCTCTGGAACAGTCGCCTGCCCGAGCGGTTTGCGTCTGCGCGCGGCATGACTGCAGACGCGGCGCGCGACCATCTCTTCTCGCACATGCGGAGCACGCGAGCACGACTCGAGTTCTACTGTCTCGACTACTGGACGCGTTTCACGCTGCTCGACATCGTCGCCATGCATCGCGAACTGGCGCATCTGATTCGCTACCGACCCAGCGCCGAGGCGTTCATCGCTGCGCTGCGCCGCACGGGCAAACGCGCCGTTCTCGTCACCAACGCACATCGCGCGAGCGTCGGTATCAAGGATGAAATGACGGGGCTGCTGGCTACGCTGCACCGAAACGTATCGTCACACGATTTCTCAGTACCCAAGGAGGACCCGCTCTTCTGGCAGCACCTCGACGAAGTCGAGCCCTTCGATCCCGCACGAACGCTGCTCATCGACGACAACGCGGACGTACTGGACAGTGCATCGCAACATGGCATTCGCCATCTGCGCACGATCGCCCAGCCCGACTCGGCACGTCCGCCGCGCCAACAACTGCGCCACGTCGCATTGACCGACTTCGACGAGATCATGCCGTGAACGACAAACCCGAAGGCTCCCGCCTCGATCGCTGGTTGTGGGCAGCGCGCTTCTTCCGCACCCGCGCGCAAGCCAAGCAGGCGATCGAGGGAGGCAAGGTGCATGTGGATGGCGCGCGAGCAAAGCCGTCTCGGCTCGTTCGCGTCGGCGACGAGCTGGGCATCGTGCGTGGCGAAGAGCGGATGGATGTCGTAGTTTGCGGATTATCCGAGCGCAGGGGTGGTGCGCCCGAGGCGCGGCTGCTCTACGACGAAAGTCCAGCGAGCATCGAACGTCGGGCCCTGGCGAGAGAGAGCCAGCGTCTCACGAGGAACTCGTTCATTGCACCGCCGAGCCGCCCCAACAAGCGCGATCGACGTGCGCTGTCGCGCCTGAAGTCGGAGAGCGCCGATGAGTAACCACGACTTCACCCAACGCTTCGGCTTCGATCTGGCGGCGGTCCGC
Organism: Pseudomonadales bacterium; assembly: GCA_041620035.1. Taxonomy (GTDB): domain Bacteria; phylum Pseudomonadota; class Gammaproteobacteria; order Pseudomonadales; family Azotimanducaceae; genus SZUA-521. The sequence continues at coordinate 6,019 of JBFKCZ010000015.1, read as the reverse complement.
GGCCGCATCGTACGGCTCGAGTCCACGTGGCAGGCGCTGCTCGAACGCGGCGAGTACGGTCCGGTAACGGCGCCACTGCTGGCCGATCTCGCGGTGTCCGCGGGTCTCCTCAGCCAGGACCTCAAGGTAGACGGCAGCCTGACGATTCAGCTGCATGCGGGCCACGACGAAGCGCCGCTGCGAACCGCGGTGGCCCAATGCCGGGCGCAATCCGAAATCAGAGGCATCGTGCGCGGCGATCCCGCCGCCGACGCCGCGCTACCGGCGCCGCCACTTGCCGAGCTGTTCCGGGGCGGCCAACTGGCCATCACGATTCAGCCTGCCGAAGGGGAGCCGTACCAGGGTCGCGTGGAACTCGACGCCGGCGATCTCGCATCGCACGTCGAAGCCTATTTCGCACGCTCAGAGCAACTGGCGACCCGGCTCTGGCTGGCCAACGACGGTGACCGCGCCGCCGGGTTGATGCTGCAACGGCTCCCGGGCGCGTTGCATACCGAGGAAGACGAAGATCACTGGCGCCGCCTGACGTTGCTCGCCGACACCTTGGAGCCGACCGAACTGCTGACGCTATCGCCGCAAGTGCTATTGCAGCGGCTGTATGCGCGTGACCGCGTGCGACTGTATCCGGCCGCACCGCTCGAGTTCGGCTGCTCGTGCACACGGGAGCGCTCGGCGAGCGCGCTCGAGCTGCTCGGTCGCGACGAGGTGACCGAGATACTCGCGGCCGACGGCGAGGTGGAAGTGACCTGTCAGTTCTGCGGCACCCGCTATGCCTTCGACCCGGTGGATGCCCAGCTCGCGCTCCGCGGTGGCGGCGACGACGGCGGCTCCGAGCGCGCCATTCACTGAGCGTCGCCACCCGCGCAACGCATTGAATTAGAACGATTACTGCGGTCTCACTGCGCGGCGATCCACCACTTACATCTGCCCGGGAAGGCGCCATCAAGCCCGCAATCGCCCCGTGCCTGACGCTTTTGGCATAATGCACCCCCTTTTCGCGCCCCACCCCACAAACAACGGATCGGAGCACCCGAGCGTAATGGCTTTGAACATCGACAATTCTTCCAGGCCCGTGGTGCACACCCAGTTGAGCGCGGCGGAGCTCGCCGAGTTCGCGCTGCTGCGCGGCGAAGGCCAGTTCGCGGCCAACGGTGCACTGGTGGTTCGCACGGGCAAGCGCACGGGGCGCTCACCGAAGGATCGTTTCATCGTCAAGGAGCCGAGCACGGCCGACGCCATCGACTGGGGCGCCATCAATCAGCCGATTTCTCCCGCGGTGTTCGACGCGCTCTGGGATCGCGTGCAGGTGCACCTGTCCGATCGCGAAACGTTCGTCTCCGAGCTGCATGTGGGCGCCGACCCCGACCACTACCTGCCCATCGAAGTCACCACCGAATTCGCGTGGCATGCGCTGTTCGGGCGCGCGCTGTTCATTCGTCCGGATCGATTCAATCCCAAGAGCAAAGCGACCTGGCAAGTCGTGAATGCACCGAACTACGTCTGCGATCCCGCGCGTGACGGCACCAACAGCGACGGCACCGTCATGATCAACTTCAGCGAGCGAAAGGTGCTTCTGGCCGGCATGCGCTACGCGGGCGAGATGAAGAAGAGCATGTTCTCCGTACAGAACTTCCTGCTGCCGGAAAAGGACGTGCTCCCGATGCACTGCTCCGCCAACGTCGGCGAGGACGCAAGCGTCACACTCTTCTTTGGTCTGTCGGGAACCGGCAAGACTACGTTGTCCTCGGACCCGACCCGCTACCTCATCGGCGACGACGAGCACGGCTGGGGCAAGGGCACGGTGTTCAATCTGGAGGGCGGCTGCTACGCGAAATGCATCAACCTGACGCGTGAGAACGAACCCGTCATCTACGATGCCATCCGTTTCGGCGCCATCGTCGAGAACGTGGTGATCGATCCGAGCACGCGGCAACCCGACTACGCCGATGCAAGCCTCACGGAAAACAGCCGCGCCTGCTATCCGCTCGACAACGTCGCCGCGCGGGTCGTCGAAAACCGTGGCGGCGAACCCAATGCGATCGTCTTCCTGACCTGCGACGTCAGCGGCGTGCTGCCCCCCGTGGCGCTCCTCTCGAAGGAAGCTGCCGCTTACCACTTCCTGTCCGGCTACACCGCGGCAGTGGGATCGACCGAGATCGGTTCCACCGAAGCGTATCGCGCCACCTTTTCGACCTGCTTCGGCGCACCGTTCTTCCCGAGGCCACCGGGTGTCTATGCCGACCTGCTGATGAAGCGCATCTCGGAATTCGGCGCACAGGTGTTCCTGGTCAACACGGGGTGGACAGGCGGCGGCTACGGCGTCGGCAAACGATTCAGCATTCCGACCACCCGGGCGATCATTCACGCGATACAGAGTGGGGTCTTGGCGGATGCCGCCGTGGAGCGATTACCGGGGTTCAACATCGATGTACCGAAGGCAGTGCCGGGCATCGACTCGAAGATCCTCAATCCGCGCAACGCCTGGGCCGACAAACAGGCCTACGACGTCGCGGCCCGCAAGCTGATCGAGAAGTTCACGGCCAACTTCAAACGCTTCGACGTCGACCAGGCCGTGGTTGCGGCAGGGCCGACCAGCGACTTCTAGGGCTGCTGGTCAGCATCCGGCCGGAGAGCTAGTCTTGGCCGCTCAGTCGAAGGGGGATCTGATGGCGTCGTTACTCGGGAAGCGCCTCGCGGCGCTGGACGCCGACGACGCATGCGGCGCGTTCTCACGCATCCATCGCGGCATCGAGAAGGAGAGCCTGCGGGTGCTCCCCAGCGGCGATCTCGCCCAGACGCCGCACCCGAAGGGGCTCGGCTCCGCGCTGATGCACAAGCACATCACCACCGACTTCAGCGAGTCGCAGCCCGAACTCATCACCGGTGTGCACGAGACGATCAGCGGCTGCCTCAAGGAACTGACCGACATCCACAGCTACGTCTACCAGAACCTCGACGACGAGCTGCTGTGGGCTGCGAGCATGCCGTGCATGCTGGGTCAGGACGACGAGGTGCCGGTGGGCCGCTACGGCACGTCCAACATCGGCCGCGCGAAGACGATCTATCGACTGGGGCTCGGCCACCGATACGGTCGACTCATGCAGACGATCTCGGGCATCCACTACAACTTCTCCCTGCCCGACGAACTATGGCCGGTGATCGCGCGCCGCGAGGGAGCGACACCCGACCAGGACTACCGTACCCGCGCCTACTTCGGGCTCATCCGGAATTTTCGCCGCCACTCGTGGCTCCTGATCTACCTGTTCGGCGCATCACCAGCGATCTGCAAATCCTTCGTCAAGGACAAGCCCCACGACCTGGAACTGTTCGACGAAGGCTCGCTGTTTGCGCCGTACGCCACCTCGCTGCGCATGGGCGGCCTGGGATATCAGAGCGACGCGCAGTCCGAATTGCACATCTCCTACAACAGTCTCGATCAGTACACCGCATCGCTGCGCGACGCGCTGACGCAAAGCTATCCGCCCTACGAGAAGATCGGTGTCAAGGTGAACGGCGAATACCGGCAGTTGTCGACCACGCTGCTGCAGATCGAGAACGAGTTCTACGGCACGATTCGACCCAAGCGCCCGGTTCAGGCGGGTGAGCGCCCGCTGACGGCGCTGACGGAGCGCGGCGTCGAGTACGTCGAAGTCCGCTGCATGGATCTGAACCCGTTCCTGCCGGTCGGCATCGACATCGAGACCATTCGGTTTCTCGACGTCTTCCTGCTGCACTGCCTGTGGAGCGAAAGCCCGCCGGATACCCAGGAAGAATCCATGGAAATGCGCGCCAATCAACGCCTTGTCGTCAACCGCGGGCGTGCGCCCGGGCTCGAACTGACCCACGGCGGGCAACCCCGATCCATGAAAACCTGGGCGCTCGAGCTCCTGGACGAATGCGAACCGGTCGCTGCGCGACTCGACTCCTGCCATGGCGCGACGAACTATCGCGATTCGCTCGCGCTGCAGCGTGCGCGCGTCGAAGATCCATCGCGCACGCCGAGCGCTCAGGTGCTCGAAACCATGAAGCGCGAGCGGATTCCGTTCTTTCGCTTCGCCATGAACCAGTCGCTCGCGCACAAGCGCCACTTCGAAGCCAATCGCCTCACGGATGAGGCGTTCGCGTACTTCGAGCGCGAGAGTCGGGAATCGGTCGCGAGCCAGCACGCCCTGGAATCGAGTGAAACGCAATCGTTCGAGTCGTTTCTGCGCGACTACCTCGCGCTGCCGGAGCTCGCGGCGCGGTGAACTTCCTCGCCCACTGCGCGCTCGCGAGCGCGCACGACGATCTGATCGTGGGCGGCTTTCTCGGTGACTTCGTCAAAGGGCCCGTACCGACGGATCTGCCGGGTCTGATCGGCGATGGCATTCGCCTGCATCGACGCATCGACGCATTCTCCAATTCGGAACCTGGGATCCGCGCGAGTGTTGCGCGCCTGCCGCCTGCGTTCCGGCGCCTGGCACCACCTTTCATCGATCTGCTCGCCGACCATCTGCTGGCGCGCGACTTCGAACGCCATCACGGGGAAGAACTGGAAGTCTTTACCGAGCGCGTGCACGGCGCGATCGGCGTCCGGCAGGCGCAGATGCGGCCGCGCGCACGGCGCTACTTCGAATTCATGCGGGAAACGCGTCTGTTCTGCCGCTACCGGTCACTCGACGCGGTCGAGTCGGCCTTCACGAGAATCGCGCTGCGCTTGCAGCGACCGGAAGCCGTCGCACCGATGATGATCGCGGTCACAGAACACTACGACGAACTGGCGGACGACTTCGAGCGCTACTATCCGGTGCTCGCGCAGCACGCGGCGGACTGGATCACGAACCGCTCGGGCTAGCCTGCATTTCTCACCAGTTCACGGCTGCGGCCTCGCGCGCTGGTGAGAAGTGCAGGCTAGCGCTGCACCACGAAGTTGCTGAACATCAGATCTTCGATCATTGGATCGCCTTCTTCCTGCTTCATGAAGGCGCGCAGATCTTCGAGGGCCGCCTTGCGCAACGCATCGCGGCCTTCGGATGACGCCACACCCGACTCTTCCTGGCGCGCGAACAGCAGCAGGAGGTTGTTGCGCAGATACGGGAGGTGATAGCGCAGCGACATTTCGGCCTCCTGGGTCGACACGCGCAAGGTCACATCCGCCTTCAGGTACTTGAGCCGCCCCGAATCGGAGTAGCCGAAATTGGTGACGAACGTCGGCTGCAACTCCACATAGCGAACCTCCGCGGCCGACTTCGCCGCCTCGTCGGCGGCGTTCGCGGCAACGGAGAGCGCTGCCAGGGCGATCAGGGCAAGTCGAATCATCGGTCCCTCTGATGGTGTCTCACCCAAGCATAGTTGACGGCGGGACGGCGGCCAGTACCCTGATGCGGCATCCAATCTCGAAGACATCTATGAAAGCCGTCCTGTGCCACGCCTATGGTCCGCCCGAATCGCTGCGGCTCGACGACGTTCCGGATCCGACGCCAGGACCCGGCGAAGTACTGGTGTCGGTGCGCGCCGCCGCACTCAATTTCCCCGACGTGCTCATGATCGAGGGCAAGTATCAGAGTCAGCCCCCCTTCCCGTTCGCGCCGGGCGGTGAGATATCGGGCGTCGTTGCCGCATTGGGCGACGGAGTCCGGGGGTGGCACGAGGGCCAGCGCGTGTTCGCAAGCACCGGCGTGGGCGGTTTCGTGGAAAAGATCGCGATCGATGCATCGCGACTGCGCGCCGTGCCGGAGAAGATGACCTTCGAACAGGCCGCCGGCATCAGCACGACCTACGGCACCTCCTACCATGCGCTGAAGCAGCGGGCGCACCTCAAAGCGGGCGAAACCCTGCTGGTGCTGGGCGCCGCGGGGGGTGTCGGCATTGCCGCCGTGGAACTGGGCAAGGCCATGGGCGCCCGCGTGATCGCCGCGGCGAGCACCGATGAAAAGCTCGCCGTGGCTTCAAAAGCGGGCGCCGATGAGCTCATCAACTACGCCGACGGCGAGTTGAAGGACAAGGTGAAGGCGCTCACGAAGGGGCGTGGTGGGGGGGG
>JBFKCZ010000014.1:0-15124 GCA_041620035.1 Pseudomonadales bacterium | reverse complement strand
GCTGCAGAAGCACGGAGACCGTGTCCGCCGCGCGCATCACATCACCGACGCGCAGCCTGATGCGATCGGATTCCGCCCGGCGCGCGATATCTGCCTGGGATACATACCCCACCAGACTGTCGCCCACGAGCACGGGCCATAGCGCCTGCGCGCTGCGCAACAGCTGTCGATCGATGAACTGCTCGAGCGGCGTATCTCTGGTCGTCGATTCGAAATGTGTGCGCATGAGATCGCCGACCACCAGTCCGCGCAGCGCACTGCGCAACAGCAGCTGCTTGTAGCTCGATTCCGCGATGTGACCCAGGAACCAACCGATGATGAGGAACCAGACACCTTCGAGTGCGCGGCCCCAGATCAGATTGACGATACCGAACACCATGAGGGCGCCGGCGAATACGCGGCCGCTGATCGAGGCCATCCGCGTTGCACGCAGCTGGTCATCGGTAAGCCACCACAGGAATGCGCGCAACACGCGTCCGCCATCCAACGGAAAGCCGGGCACGAGGTTGAACACGGCCAGGGCCAGATTCACGGGTGCGAGCCAAACGCACACCGTCGCAAGCGGGCCGAGCGTGCTGATCGCTCCTTCCGGATCTTCGATCACCATTTCCGCAAAGCCGGGCGGCGTCAGCAGCGAACCGAGTACACCGAACGCCAGCGCCAGCGCCATGCTGGCCATCGGGCCGACGATCGCGATCAGGAACTCGGCACGGGGCGACTTGGGCTCCGCCGCCATCTCGGCCATACCGCCAAACAGAAACAATGTTATGCGCGGCACCTCGATGCCGTGAGCACGCGCGACCAGAGAGTGCGAAAGCTCGTGCAACAGCAGCGAGACGAAGAACACCACAGCTGCACCGATCGCGCACGCCCAGGTGATGGTGAAGCCCCAATCCGGATGCCACACGGGGAACAGTCCCTGACCGAGGCTGACGGCAACGAGGAAGAAAATGACGAGCACACTCAGATCCAGCCGAATCTCGATACCAAACAGGCGACCGAGTACGATGCCGGAGGAACGCGTTTTCACCGGCTGATTTTGTTGCGCCATCGAAGCTGATGAATCCAAGAGAGATGTGGCCGACATCCTAACAGCGCCTGTCTCGACCCGGTGAGTACACCCGCCGCCAACCGTTGGAGTCCGTCCGTGAACACCCTTCGTGCCATGCTGTCGCTGTTCGCAATCTGGCTGCTCGCCTTTCCGACCGACGCGCGGGCGAGCGATCTCTGCCCGAAACCGACCAACGATCGGCCGCGCATCGGTCTGGTACTCGGCGGTGGCGGTGCACGAGGGATTGCGCACATCGGCGTCATTCGAATGCTCGAAGAACTGCGCGTACCCGTGGACTACGTGGCCGGAACGAGCATGGGGGCACTGGTCGGCGGCATGTATGCGACCGGAATGACCGCGGACGAGCTGGAAGCGGTGGTCAGGAGCATCGACTGGAAGGACATCTTCTCCGACGGTGCGACCCGGGCCGAGCAACCCTTCCGGCGCAAGCGTGATGACGATCTGGCTCTGTTCGGCCCGAAGTTCGGCGTGGGTCCCAATTCTTCGCTGCTGCCGCGTGGCGCCATTCCTGGTCAGAAGATGATGTTCCTGTTTCAGTCGCTCACCAGCACACGCGTTCAGACCAACGATTTCGACAGCCTGCCCATCCCGTTCCGCGCGGTAGCAGCGGATCTCGTGACCGGCGATGCCGTCGTGATGAGTGACGGCGATCTCGCCACAGCCCTGCGCGCGAGCATGTCGATACCGGGCGTCTTTGCGCCGGTCGATCGCGATCAGCATCTCCTGGTGGATGGCGGTATCGCAAAGAACCTCCCCGTCGACGTGGCCCGCGCCATGGGTGCCGATATCGTGATCGCGGTCGACGTCGGTACGCCGCTCGACGCCAAGAGTTCGCTCAACGATCTGCTCACCATCACCAATCAGGTGACGACGATTCTGGTTCAGCGCAACACTTACGAACAACGCGCGCTGCTCGGTGCCAATGATCTGCTCCTCGCACCCGCGCTCGGTCGCGAGATCACATCCGTGGGTTTCGAGAAGGCGACTCGCGAGGCGATGCCCATCGGCTACGCAGCCGCGCTGGAGGCGCGTGCCAGACTCACCGACCTCGCAGTCGGAGAAGACGAGTATCGCGCGCATCGAGCCGCCGTGATGCAGTGCGTTCTGGGCGTACCGACGGTGCAGTTCGTGCGGCTCGAGAACGAATCCCGGTTTCGCGATGCCATCATCGAAGAGCGGATCCACGCACGACCCGGTCAACTGCTCGATGTGCCACGCATGGATCGGGACATTCAGCAGATCTTCGGTCTCGGATTCCTGGAAACCGCCAGCTACCGCGTGGTGGAGGAGGACGGCGAAAAGGGGGTCGTCATCAACGTGCAACAGGATCCGCGCGGTACGGACTTCATCGAGACGGGCATCGAGTTCGCGGGCGATGCCGACTCGAGTTCGATCGGCGTTCGACTCGCGTATCTCAAGACCAATGTCGACGACCTCGGCAGCGAGTTTCGTGTGCTCGCTCAGGTCGGCGAGAACCAGGCACTCCTGACGGAACTCTACAAGCCGCTCGACGAGGATCTGCGTTGGATCCTGCTGCCACGCCTGATCGGCGAGCGACAGAGCGTGCCGATCTTCGATGACTCCGGGAAGAAGACATCGGAGCTGCAGGTCGAGCAGATTGGCGCGACCCTCGCGATCGGTCGTGAGTTCTGGCGTCACGCCGCACTGTTCGGTGGTGTCCGGCGGTATTCGGGACGAGCTGACGTCGAAGTCGGGCTCCCGAGCCCCAACGAGAATTTCGAGGGGGGCGAGTATTTCGTGGACGCCACCTGGGACCGGCTCGACGATCGCTACTTCCCCAACCGCGGAACGTTTCTGCGTACCGAGTACTTCTGGTCACGCGACGAACTCGGGGCTTCGGCCGAGTTCGAGCAACTGAACGCATCGGCGTTCTTCGCTCACTCGTGGCGACGCCACACCTTCTTCACCAGTGCGCGCTACGGTACGACACGCCACGATGCCGCGCCGACCTACAGCCGTTTCCGTGCCGGCGGCCTGTTCCGTCTCTCCGGCTTTCAGAGGGACGAGATCACGGGTTCGCACTTCGGCATGGCCCTCCTCGGCTACCGTGTGCGGCTGTTCGAAGAGGGCTTTCTCCCGTCGTACTTCGGAGCCACACTCGAGTACGGCAATGCCACCGAGCGCCGCGACGATATCTGGGACCGGGGCATTCTCAACGGCAGCATCTACGCAGGTTTCAATTCTCCGCTCGGTCCGCTCTACGCGGGTTACGGGTTCGCAGAGGGCGGCCATCAGGCCTACTTTCTGCGCATCGGCACCGTTCTGGGGCCTACGTCGATTGGCCGCTGACCAGGAGTTTCCCCGGGCGCCCCTGTACACTGACGTCTGCATCAACGAGGAGGGAGGAAGCATGCTGTACGACAATATTCTCGGGACGATCGGCAACACACCGATCGTTCGCCTCAACCGCACCGGTCCCGATCACGTCACCATCTACGTCAAAGTCGAGTCGTTCAACCCGATGGCGTCGGTCAAGGACCGACTGGCCTACGCGATCATCCAGGATGCGAAGGATTCCGGAGCACTGAAGCCGGGCCAGACAGTGGTGGAGGCTACTTCGGGCAATACCGGCATCGCGCTCGCCATGGTATGCGCCGTGTACGGGCACCCGTTCGTCGCCACGATGACGGAGACCTTCTCCATCGAACGCCGCAAGCTGATGCGGGCGATGGGAGCGAAGGTCATTCTCACGCCCGCCGCGGAGCGCGGCACGGGCATGGTGCGCAGGGCCGAAGAACTCGCCAAGAAGCACGGCTGGTTCCTTGCCCGTCAGTTCGAAAACCCGGCCAATCCGGCCTTCCACCGCAACACGACCGGGCCGGAGATCCTGCGTGATTTCGCTGGCAAGCGCCTCGACTTCTGGGTAACCGGCTGGGGAACGGGCGGCACGCTCACCGGTGCTGGCGAGATGATCAAACTCGCACGTCCCGAGGTGAAGATCATCGCAACGGAGCCGGCCCAGGCCGCGTTGTTGTCGGGCAAAGAGTGGAAGCCGCACAAGATCCAAGGCTGGACGCCGGATTTCATCCCCAAGGTACTGAAGCGCGAAGTCTGCGATGAGATCGTGCCCGTGGACGAGATGCTCGCCCGCGACACGGCGCTCGCGCTGGCGAAGAACGAGGGCATTCTCGTGGGCATCTCCGCCGGCGGAACTCTCGCGGCCGGCATCGAAGTAGCGAAGCGGGCGCCGCGCGGCAGTGTGATGGTCGTGATGCTGCCCGACACCGGCGAACGCTACCTGTCGACGATCCTGTTCGAGGGGATTGCGGAGGGTTCCGACGAGGACTGGCTCGCGAGTCTCTGATCGATTCGCGCCTGCACTTCCGCGACGGTCATCGCGCCCGGCCGCGCACGCCGGCGGCCCAGTTCGTCGGCGATCACCTGCAATGTCGAATTGGCGGGAGTCGGCACGCCGTGCAAGCGGCCGAGCAGCGCGATCTCGCCGTTGAGATAGTCGGACTCCATGTCCCCCGTGCCACGTTCGAGGCTCTGCCAGGTCGATCCACCGCCGCGTGGAACACCAGCGACCTCGGCCAGCCTCGGGCCCGTGCCTCTGCGCGCCTTCGCTTCGTCAGCCGTCGCACAATCGATACCCGCGGCGGCGTAACAAGCCAGTGCTTCGGTGCGCAACGCACGCGCCACTTCGCGCGCATCGGCATCGAGACCCACGGCAGCCTGCAATGCATTGTTCAGATTGAGCAGCAACTTCGCGTATTTCTGCCGCATGACCGCTGGATCGGGGCGTGAACTGAATCCGGATCGCTCCAGCGCCGTCGCGACGGCATCCACCGTGTCATCGGTTCCCTGCGGGAACCGGCCGATGTCCAGTATGCCGCCGACCCCTTCGGCATGGGTGACGACCACGCCAGGCTCGAGGTGAACCGCCGGCAGGATCACTACCATTCCATAGACGCGCTCGAAGTAGCGCGCAACCGTGCGCTCGTTGGCGACCCCGTTCTGTACACAGACGACGCGAATCCAATCAGAGGCGCTGGCGCGCAGGTCGGCTACAGCTCGCTCCGTGTGCTGAGACTTCATACACAGCAAGACGAGATCGTCCGCGCCGAAGGTGAGTCGACCGGGATGATCGACCACGGGGATCCGCAGATGGTATTCGCCGTCCGGCGTCAGGAATCTCAAACCATCGCGCGCCAGGGTCTCGTAGTGCGTGCCGCGCGCGATCAGCACCACCGGGTAACCGGCCAGGTGCAGCCGGGCACCGATGGTGCCGCCGATGCCGCCGGCGCCGTAGACAACGAATCTCATACCATCCCCAAAGAGGTATTGCGGGAAGCCCCCACTGTGGCAATCGCCGCGGCCAGTTACAATGACAAACGCCTTTCGCTGGGGGATTTCAGTTTGCGAACTCTCGTCATCATGGACAAGCCGAAGCATGCGCAGGTCGCGTTCGAACGGGCTGTGTCTTTGCAGAAGGTCACACCCGGACACATTCACCTCGCCGCCTTCGCACATCACACGATGGTCGATCAGAACGAAACGTTCGACACGCAGCAGCGCAACAAGATCAAGAAGGCGATCATCCGCGAGCGCACGGAGTGGCTGCGCGGCGAGGTGCTCGATACCGGTCACGCGTTCGATGACCTGAGCATCGAAGTGGTATGGACCAAGAACCTGGCGCAATGGGTGACCGAGCGCGCGGCCAACGGCGGCTACGACCTCGTCATCAAAACGGTACATCGCAGTCGAACGCTGCTCCACACGCCGACCGATTGGCTGCTGTTGCGCGACTGCCCCTTGCCGCTGCTGTTGGTGAGCGGCCGGCGCTGGGCCAAGAAGCCGGTCGTTCTCGCAACCCTGGACCTCAATAGAACCGACGGTGCGCACGAACGATTGAACCGCAAGGTGCTCGACGCCGCGCATCAGTTCGCCACGAACTATGGGGGCGTCGTGCACTGCGTGTACGCGATCGAAGTGTCGCGCGTACTGAGCGACCTCGACGTCATCGATGCCCGCAAAGCCGCGAAGAACACGCGGGAGCGGGTTGCGGAGCCGCTCGCGCGGCTGCTCGAACGCTACGCCATTCCGGCGAAGAACGTGCACATGCCAGTCGGCAAAGTCGGTCATGTCGTGAACGGAATCGCACGCAAGGTGAAGGCCGACCTGCTCGTCATGGGCACTACCGCGCGCAAGGGCGTGAAGGGATTCGTACTCGGCAATTCTGCCGAGCGCGTGCTGGCCAAAGCACCCTGCGACATATTGGCGCTGAAGCCCTGACGGGGCCCCAAACATGGCCGACGAGCGAGGCACCCTCGAGCGCCTGATCGGCACCAGCCTCGATGGCGCCCTGCCGCTGCTCGTTCTCGCGGTTGCCCTGCTGAGTGGCGCCTTTGCGCTGCTCAACACGCCGGTCGAAGAAGAACCGCAGATCGTCGTTCCCATCGCGGACGTGATGATCGAAGCACCGAGTCTGTCGGCACGCCAGGTCGAACGGCTCGTGACCACGCCACTGGAAAAGCTGCTCACCCAGATCGACGGGGTCGAACACATCTATTCGACGTCGACGACGGGGGCTGCGGTCGTAACGGTGCGTTTCTTCGTGGGCGAGGATCGCGAAGACTCGCTGATCAAGCTCTACAACAAGATCCTTTCGAATCAGGATCTCGTTCCCGCAACGGTCGAGTCCTGGACCATAAAACCCCTCGAAATCGACGACGTGCCGATCGTCATCGCGACGCTGTGGAGCGACCGCGACGAAGTCGGCGACTTCGAACTGCGGCGCCTCGCCGAAGAAGTTGCGCTCGACCTGCAGCGCATCGCCGACACCAATCGAATCGATGTGACCGGTGGCCGGCCGCGCACGCTGCGCGTCGAGATCGACACCACCGCCATGATCGGCCGCAATACGAGCATCGACGATGTGCTGTTCGCCCTGACGGCTTCCAACGTTCGCCGGCCAGCCGGTGTACTCGAGCGTGGCAACGTGGCGCTGCTGCTCGAGACCAACGCGCTCATTCGCAGCGCAGACGATCTCGCTCAACTCACCATCAATGTCGTCGACGGCGTCGCCGTCCGCCTGATCGACGTGGCGCGCGTCATCGACGGCCCTGCGGAGCCGGAGGATTACCACTGGATCACCTTCGGTTCGGCGCACGCAAAGGGCGAGAAGATGAGTGGACCACGCGCCGCCGTCGACATCGCCGTCGCGAAGAAGAAGGGGGCGAATGCCGTGACGGTGGCGCACGAGGTCGAATCGCGTCTCGCGGAACTCGAGGCGCAGATCTTTCCCGCCGGGGCCCATGTGGAGATCACGCGCAACTACGGCCGCACGGCGGATGCGAAGATCGGCGACCTGCTGTCGAGCCTGGTGATCGCGGTCGGCACCGTGGTTGCGTTGATCGGCGTGTTTCTCGGCTGGCGCGCAGCGCTCGTCGTCGCCGTGGCCGTACCCGTCTGCTACGGCATCACGCTGATGCTCGGCTACGCAGCCGGCTACACCATCAATCGCGTCACACTGTTCGCGCTGATACTCGCGCTGGGATTGCTCGTCGACGATCCAATCACCGGCGTCGACAACATGGAGCGGCACCTCGGCCGCAGCGACGCCAGGAGCGACATCGTGCGCGCCATGATGGAGATCCGGGTGCCACTCGTGATGTCGACGCTTGCCATCGTGATCGCATTCGCGCCGCTTCTGTTCATCACGGGCATGATGGGCCCCTACATGGCGCCGATGGCTTTCAACGTGCCGGTGGCCGTGGTGTCGAGTACGGTGGTCGCCTTCGTCGTGACACCCTGGCTCGGGCGCCGCCTGTTGCGGCCGGCCGTGGCAACGACCGGAGAGCGCTACGGCTGGTACACGCGGCTGCTGACGCCGCTCTTGAACAGCCGGCGCCGCGCGTGGCTGTTCCTGGGTTCGGTCTTCGCCGCACTCCTGCTGGCCATGCTGCTGCCCATGCTGCGCGCCGTGCCGCTCAAGCTCTTGCCCTACGACAACAAGAGCGAGTTCCAGGTGGTGCTCGACGCCCCCGAAGGCACGACACTCGAGCGCACCGACGCCGTGTTGACGGAACTGGCCCGCCACCTCGTCCAGGTTCCCGAAGTCGTATCGGTGACGGGCTACAGCGGCAGTCACTCGGCCATGGACTTCAATGGGCTCGTGCGCCACTACTTTCTGCGCGGCGCCGATCACGAGGGCGAACTGCGCGTGCAGCTGGTGGACAAATTCGCCCGCAACGATCAGTCGCACGCACTCCTCCTGCGCCTGCGTCCAGGGCTCACGGCCATCGGCGCAGCGGCGGGCATGTCGGTAAAACTCGTCGAAGTTCCGCCCGGCCCGCCGGTGATTGCCAGCGTAGTGGCCGAGCACTACGGCACACCCACCACGCCGTATGCGACGCTGATCGAGGCGGCGCGTGCGACGGCGGCGCGCCTGACACGGGAACCCGGCGTGGTCGATGTCGATACCTCCACCGCCAGCGCAAGCGAACGGCTCACTTTCGTGCCTGACCGCGAAAAGGCGGCGCTGTCGGGCGTGGGTGCCGACAGCATTGCGCGCACCCTGCGGGCGGCAAATGCAGGCATCGTCGCCGGCTACATCGACGCACCGGACGAAGCGCGGGCGTTGCCCATCGTAGTCACGATTCCCTATGCGAAGCGCAACGATCTGACGCAGTTGCATGTCAAGGGCATCCCCGGCATCACCAAGATCCGGGATCGGGGTGGAGTCCGAGATGCCCCAACACCCCTGGTCGCCATGGCCGAGATCGGCCGCTTCGAGCAGGTGCTCGACGATCAACCCATCTACCACAAGGATCTGCGGCCGGTGGCCTACGCATTCGCGGAGGTGGCCGGTCGCGTACCGGCGGAAGTGGTCTACGACGTCGACGCGGATCTTCGCGCCACCGCCACCGATGCCGTGCGGCCGGTGGACAGCCGGACCTACTTCAACTCGGGCGGCGGCGATGCGTGGGTGCTGCCCGATGGCGTGCGGGTGAGCTGGGCGGGAGAAGGCGAGTGGAACATCACCCTGCGGGTGTTCCGCGACCTCGGCATTGCGTTCGGCGTCGCAATCTTCGGGCTCTTCGTCGTGGTCAGGATGCAAACCGGCTCGGCCAATCTCGCGCTCATCATCCTGCTCGCGATTCCGCTCACGGCGATCGGCATCATGCCCGGCTTCTGGCTGCTCAACATGCTGGCCAGCGAGACGATCGGCGACTACACGGATCGAATCCTGTTCACGGCCACAGGCATGATCGGCATGATCGCGCTGGCGGGCATCGTGGTACGCAACTCACTCATTCTCGTCGAGTTCATCGTCCAGGAGCGTAAGGCCGGCGTCAGCGTGCGCAACGCCGTTTTGAATGCGGGCGCGGCGCGTGCCCGACCGGTACTGCTCACCGCAGGCACTACGCTGCTCGGCAACCTGGTGATTACGCTCGATCCCATCTTCAGCGGTCTGGCCTGGGCCATCGTGTTCGGCATCGTCGCCTCGACGGCGCTGACGCTGATCGCCGTACCGACCGTGTACGCCATGGTCTATGGAGACGACGATGTCAGTTAAGCAATGGGTTGCGCTGGTTGCGAGTCTTTCGCTGCTCGGCGCCGCACTCGCCTACTATGCGGGTGCCTTCCACGACAAAGTGTCGCCTACTCCTGCGGACACCACCGCGCGCCTCCCGGGTACGCCCCACACGGTGACGGCGGTGGTCGAGACTCAATTCGAGTCGGTGCCAGGCACCGTGCGGGCGACGGACGAGACTCTGGTCAGCGCTCGCATCATGGCCAATGTCCTCAAGGTAACGGTGCGTGCCGGCGCGCGGGTCGAGCAAGGCGAGCTGCTGATCGAACTCGACGGCGCTGCGCTCGCGGCCGCAAAGGCGCAGCGCGAACAGGAAGCTGCTGCCGCCGGCGCCGCCCTCGAGAATGCCCGTACCGCACGCGACCGGGCCGTGTCGCTGATCGGTTCGGGCAACATTTCCCAGGCCGCTCACGATGACGCGATCACCGCTTTTCGAGTCGCAGCCGCCAATGTCGAACGCGCGGCACGCGCCGTTTCCGAAGCGACCGCAGCGTTGGGATACGCGCGCATCGACGCGCCGATGAGCGGCACCATCGTCGAGCGATTCATCGAGCCGGGTGACACCGCGACCCCAGGACGCACGCTGCTCAAGCTCTACAACCCAGGCAGGCTGCGGATCGAAGCGACCCTGCGGGAATCGCTGGTCCGACGGGTCGGCACCGGCGACACGCTCACCGCGCACGTCGACGCCCTCGCGGCAACCCTCGACGCGCGGGTGGAGGAGATCGTCCCGGCCGCCGATCCCGGTTCACGCACCTTCACACTGAAAGCGCTCGTGCCCACGGTCGACGGCCTGTTTCCCGGGATGTTCGCGCGCCTCGACATCCCGCTCGGGCAGGTGGAGCGCCTGCGCATTCCAACCGGCGCCGTGCAGCACGGTGGCCAACTCGACTTCGTCCATGTGCGAACCGACGCCGGCGACGAACGGCGATTCGTCCGTCTCGGAGAGCGCGCCGGCGACACGGTACTCGTACTGTCCGGCGTCGCGGCCGGGGAGGTGGTGGTCGTCACAGAACCCACCCCCTGACACCGACAAAGTGTGACGCATTCGACGCCGGCGGTTCGGTAACCGGCATAACGTTGGAACGTACCGACTTCTCTCAGGTGGACCGATGTTCGTCGCCTGCGTCCGATTCAGCGCCGCTCTCATGGCTTCTCTCCTGCTGGCAATGCCGACCTATGCGGAACTGTCCGCGCGCGACTGCCGCGCGGGCGACTGGCGCGCGATCGGCTATCAGCACGGTCGCAGCGGCTTGCCACAGGACGGCCTCACCACACCGGCATCACGCTGCGCCGAACTGGGATTCACAGCCGATGCGGACGCGCTCGCCCGCGGCTGGCACGAAGGCATCGCCGATTACTGCACCGAGGAAAACGGGTTCAAGCTCGGTGCACAAGGCCATCGCTACCACAATCCATGCACCGCTGCGTACGCCGCAGACTTCCGCGATGGCTATCAGACGGGCCGGCAGGTACACCTCGCCGAGGCCGAAATCGCCGAACTCGAGTCGATGGTCATGGAAATCAGCGCCGAACTGGCGCGGATCGCGGATGCCCAGCAGGAAACGGAAACGCACCTCATTCGTGGCGATGCATCGCCCACCGAGCGCTACCGGTGGCTGGAAGAAACCAAGTATCTCGCCCGCGAGCGAGCGCAAGCAGAATCCGAGCTCAACTCACTCGATCTGGAGATCGAGTCGCGCAAGGAACATCTCGAACTGCTGCGCACCAGTCTCGCCGCCGTGAACTGAACTCAATCCTTCGGCTTGCGAAAAACGCAATGCTTCGCGTACTCGCGCAGTTCATTGCCCGACCACTCGCCCTTGTCTTTGTCGTCCATCGCTTCGCACCAGGCACTGCTGCCGACCTCGGGCGCGCAGGCGGCCGCCATCACGCTGAACAAAAGCACGACAACGGGTCGATTGCGAAGGGATGCCTTGCGTCGAGGAGCCATCAGAATTTTTCCGGTCGCAATACTTCGACGTCGCTCATCAC
The DNA here is from genome assembly GCA_041620035.1 of Pseudomonadales bacterium. Classification (GTDB taxonomy): domain Bacteria; phylum Pseudomonadota; class Gammaproteobacteria; order Pseudomonadales; family Azotimanducaceae; genus SZUA-521. Next base: position 3,497 of record JBFKCZ010000014.1, on the reverse strand, counting down.
GAGAATCATTGCATAGTCGGCGTAGTAGCGCTCCCGGACGTGGGCCGCGATCGCCGCGGCGGTTTCGGCTCCGCACACGATCTCGACACGAATGTTGGCGCTGGTGTTCCAGCCGGCATTGCGAACTCCACGCCCGCCTTTACCACGCGCGTCGGTGATGGTGTAACCATGCGCACCGAGCGCCTCGATGTCCCGAACCAGGGTGGATTCGAGCACGGCTTCGGTGACGATCGTCAGCAGCTTGCGCGTATGGCCTTCCATTGGTTCATCTCCCAACGAGCGTGTGCGCCCACTCGGCGAGTCCATGATAGAGCGGGATGCCGAGCAGCACATTGAATGGGAAGGTGATTCCGAGCGAAGCGGCCAGGGACAAGGTCGGATTCGCCTCCGGGACCGAAATACGCATCGCCGCCGGGACGGCAATGTAAGAGGCGCTCGCTGCGAGGGTGGCCAGCATGGCCGTGCCGCCGACCGTGAACCCGAGCATCAACGCGAACGCCGTACCGACCGCCGCCGACAGCATCGGCATGGCGACACCGAACACGAGCAGAAAGAGCCCGTGCACGCGCAAGCTCCCGATCTGAGTGGCCGTTATCAGCCCCATTTCGAGGAGGAACAGCGCGAGAATGCCCTTGAACAGATCGAAGAACAGCGGCTCGATGCCTGGCAAGCCTTCCGGTCCCGCGGCCCAGCCGATGAGCAGGCCACCTACCAGCAGCACGATGCTCTTGCCCAGAAACACCTCATGCGCGACAGAACCCCACTGCACCTCACGCGACAGACCTCTCACGAGGACGATTCCCACGAGGATCGCCGGGATCTCCAGCATCACCAGCAGCAACGGCATGTGTTCTTCGAACGGGATCGCGCGATTGATGAAGTAGGCGGCGGCAACGGCATACGTGCCGACGCTGACCGAGCCATAGTGCGCCGCAATCGAGGCCGCATCAGCCCGGCTGAATCGCCCGGCATAGCGAAGAATCGGAAAGCTCACGAGCGTCAGCGCCGCGCCCATGACGACCACCGCCAGCATCTCAGGAAGCAGGCTGGCGAGCGGCTGCTTCGCCAGTTCCACGCCGCCCTTGAGGCCAATGGAGAGCAGCAGCAGAATGCTGACGAAATCGTAGATGGCGGCGGGCAGCCGCAGTTCCGATCGCAGCAAGCCCGCTGCGAGCCCCAGCAGAAAGAACAGCGTTACCGAGTCGATCACGGCGTCTTCGTCTCTTTTTGATGCGCGCCGCCCGGGTCGCTCGACCGGAACTCACGGCGTCGCACAGTGTAGTACACCGCCGGCAGAATCAGCATCGACAACAGTGGCGCCGTGAGCATCCCACCCACCATCGGCGCAGCGATGCGTTGCATCACTTCGCTGCCCGTTCCCGTGCCGATGAACAGAGGCAGCAGACCGGCAACGATCACCGCCACGGTCATCGCCTTCGGCCTGACCCGCTGCAGCGCACCTTCGGTGATCGCATCGCGCAGCTCCGCAACGCTTTCGAGGCGACCCGAGCCGGCACGATCCCGCACGGCGCGATCGAGATACAGCAGCATCACGACACCGAACTCGGCCGCGATCCCCGCGAGCGCGATGAATCCGACGGCAGACGCAACCGACAACTCGTGTCCAAGCAGATAAATGAACCAGAACCCGCCAACGAGCGAGAGTGGCACGGTCAGCATGATCAGCAGCGCATCACGCAGATTGCCGAACGCGAGAAACAGCAGCACCAGGATGATGCCCAGCGTGAACGGGACGGCGACCGACAGCCGTTCCGCCGCGCGCTCCAGATACTCGTACTGACCGGAGAACGTGATCGAGTAGCCGCTCGGCAGCGACACCTCACGTTCGAGCGTCGCACGCGCCTCGGCCACATAGCCGCCCAGATCGCGGTCGCGAATGTCGACGTAAACCCAGCCATTCGGCCGGGCATTCTCGCTCTTGATCATCGGCGGTCCGTCGGTAACGCGAATCGCGGCGACCGATCCGAGCGTCACGGTCTCACCCGTGGCGGTGACGATGGGCAACGCCTCGAGGTCCGCGAGCGAGTCACGAAGCTCGCGCGGATAGCGCAGGTTGATCGGAAAGCGCTGCAAGCCCTCGACGGTCTCGCCGATGTTCTCGCCACCGATGGCAAGCGCGACGATTCGTTGAACCGCCTCAATGGTCAGCCCGTGGCGCGCCGCGTGTACCCGGTCCGGCACGATCTCGATGTAGCGGCCCCCTGAGACGCGCTCGGAGAACGCGGATGCCGTGCCGGGTACCTTCTTCAGAGCCGTCTCGATCTGCGAACCGATGCGTTCGATCACGTCGAGGTCGGCACCGGCGATCTTCACGCCCACCGGCGATTTGATGCCCGTCGCCAGCATGTCGATGCGATTACGAATGGGTTGAACCCAAACGTTGGCGAGGCCAGGCACTTTCAAAGCGCGATCCAGTTCTTCGATGAGGGTTTCGGTGGTCATGCCCACCCGCCACTGCGATCTGTCTTTCAGCATGATCGTGGTCTCGAACATTTCCAGCGGCGCTGGATCGGTAGCCGATTCCGCGCGCCCTGCCTTGCCGAAGACGCGCTCGACTTCTGGAAAGGTGGCAATGATGCGATCCGTCTGCTGCAGCAGCTCCGCCGCCTTGCCCACAGCAAGCCCCGGCAGCGCGGTGGGCATGTACAACAGATCACCTTCGTCGAGCGGCGGCATGAATTCGCTACCCAACCTGGCAATGGGTATGGCGGTGGCCAGCAACAACGCCGCGGCGACAGCGATCGTCGCGATGGGATGATTCAACACCGCGGCAATCACCGGCTTATAGGCTGCCATCAGCGTACGGTTGAGCGGATTGGCACTTTCATCGGCCACCTGTCCGCGCACGAACGCGACGATGAGCACCGGAATGAGCGTGACACTGAGGCCCGCTGCCGCCGCCATCGCGTACGTCTTCGTGAACGCGAGCGGCGCAAACAACCTGCCCTCCTGAGCTTCCAGAAGAAAAACCGGTACGAACGAAAGCGTGATGATGAGCAGACTGAAGAACAGCGCGGGTGCGACTTCGATCGTCGCTTCGGTCAGCAGCGCGACTCGCCGTACGGGGTCGGCTACGTCTTCACCGTTCCTTCGCGCCTGTTCGACATGTTTGTGGGCGTTCTCGACCATCACGACCGCCGCATCCACCATCGCGCCGATGGCGATGGCAACGCCACCGAGCGCCATGATGTCTGCGTTGATGCCCTGAGCACGCATCACGATGAAGGCGATGAGGATACCGACAGGCAAGGTGACGACGGCAACCAGCGCCGAACGGAAGTGCCAGAGGAACGCGAAGCACACCAATGCGACCACCACGAACTCCTGACCGAGCTTCTGCCAGAGGTTGGTAACGGCCCGGTCGATGAGTTGCGATCGATCGTAGGTCTCGACGATCTCCACTCCCGCAGGCAGTCCGGGTGCGAGTTCGGCGAGCTTGGCTTTGACGCGGGCGATCGTTGCGGAGGCGTTTTCGC
>JBFKCZ010000013.1:0-15561 GCA_041620035.1 Pseudomonadales bacterium | reverse complement strand
TCGAAGTGCCGCGCGCCGCCTCCACGCGCTCGAAGGCTTCGACGATGCGGGCATCGGCAACCGGCGTGCCGTCGAGGCGAATTCGCTCGTTGAAGCGATGCAGGTGGGGCGACAGCGTGGTGCCCACCTTGAGCCCCGCGCCCCGCAACATCGCTTCACAGTAGATGCTCGTCGAACCTTTGCCATTCGTGCCGGCGATGACGAGATTGCGCGGGGCCGGCGGCAGTACCCGCAACCGGTCGGCAACCACGCGCACCCTTTCCAACCCCAAATCGATGCTGCGCGGATGGACGGCGCCGATGTAGTCGAGCCACTCCGGGAGTGTCCGAGACGAGGTCATCGACCGTCCAGTGCCGTGCGCAGTTCCCGCGCCTGCCGTTCGAGTGCGTCGGGGATTCGTTCGGGTGTCGTGGCGAGCGAACCCATCGTGCTCACGAATGCGCTACCCACGACTACACCATCGCAACACGGCGCAACCCGCGCAGCCGTCGCACCATCCTTGATTCCGAACCCGACCATGACTGGCAACTTGGTGTGCGCCTTGATCTGCCCGACACGCTCGGCGGTTCCCTCGATTGCCAGATTGTTGGCGCCCGTGACACCTTTCAAGGAAACGTAGTAGACGAAGCCGGTGCAGGCACCGACGATCGACGCGATGCGCGCCGGAGTCGAAGTCGGCGACACGAGAAAGACCGTCGACAGTCCGCGCGGATCCCATGCTTCGCGTAGCGACGATGCCTCCTCCGGAGGCAGATTGACGATGATCGTTCCATCGACGCCAGCGCCTGCCGCGGATTCGGCAAACGCGACATAACCCATTCGTTCGACCGAATTGAGATAGCCCATGAGCAGCACCGGCGTATCGGAGTCGTCACGACGAAATGCAGCGACCATCCCGAATACCTGTGCCAGCCGGGTGCCAGCCGCCAGCGCACGCTCGGACCCAGCCTGAACCATGGGGCCATCGGCTTCCGGATCCGAGAACGGCATACCCAGTTCGAGTATGTCCGCCCCGCCCTTCACCAGCGCGTGCATTGCGGGCACGGTGGCGGACGCGGTCGGATCGCCGGCTGTCACGAAGGCAACCAGCGCTTTTCTGCCGCGCGACGACAGTGCTTCGAGGCGAGTGCCAAGCCGGCTCATACCTCGATTCCGTCGATGTCGGCCACCGTCAGTATGTCCTTGTCCCCGCGTCCCGACAGATTGACGATGATGATGTCGTGCGCCGGCCGCCGAGACGCCTCGTCCGCGGCCCAGGCGAGCGCATGACTCGACTCGAGGGCCGGCATGATGCCTTCGATCCGAGTGAGATTTCGAAACGCAGTCAGTGCCTCATCGTCCGTGACCGTCACATAGCGGGCACGCCCCGTGTCCTTGAGATATGCATGCTCGGGACCCACACCGGGATAATCGAGGCCTGCAGACACCGAGTGGGTCTCCAGAATCTGACCGTCGGCGTCCGACATGAGGTAGGAGCGGTTGCCGTGCAGCACGCCGGTGGTGCCGGCCGATAGCGGTGCCGCGTGCTTCCCCGTCTGCAAACCCAACCCGCCCGCTTCGACGCCAACCATCGCGACATCGGTGTCATCGATGAACGGATGGAACAGCCCGATGGCGTTCGAACCCCCGCCGACACAGGCCACCAGCAGATCCGGCAGGCGCCCGTTCGCTTCGAGGCATTGCGCACGGGCTTCCTGACCGATCACGGACTGGAAGTCCCGTACGAGCATCGGATAGGGATGCGGCCCCGCCACCGTACCGATGATGTAGTGCGTGTCGTCGACGTTCGCGACCCAGTCGCGCAAGGCCTCGTTCATCGCATCCTTCAATGTGCGCGACCCCGAACGGACGGGCACCACTTCGGCGCCGAGCAGTTTCATCCGGTACACGTTGAGACTCTGACGTTTGATGTCGTCGATTCCCATGTACACATGGCAGGTCAAGCCGAGACGCGCTGCCACCGTTGCCGTGGCCACACCGTGCTGACCGGCGCCCGTCTCCGCGATGATGCGGCGCTTGCCCATCCGCTTGGCGAGCAGCGCCTGGCCGATGGTGTTGTTCACCTTGTGCGCGCCGGTATGATTCAAATCCTCGCGCTTCAGGAAGATTCGCGCGCCACCACACTGATCGGTCAGCCGCTCCGCGAAGTAGAGCGGCGTCGGCCTGCCCACGTACTGCTTGAGATCGGCAAAGAACTCCCGCTGAAAGTCCGGATCGACGCGCATCTCGGAATACAACGCCTCGAGCTCATCCAAGGCATGGAACAGCGTCTCGGCCACGAACCGGCCACCATAGGGCCCGAAATGGCCTTCCGCCGACGGTGCGTGATAACGCTCGTTACTGCCTGGAATCCGCACGGTGTACCTCGTCGATGAATTGCCGAATGAGCGAAGCATCCTTTCTGCCCGGCGCCTGCTCGACGCCAGTGCTGACGTCGACCGCATAGGGCCGCGTCGCACGCACCGCGGCTGCGACGTTGCCGGGCGCAAGCCCGCCGGCGAGGATCAGCGGAATCCCGGAATCCGAAGGCCAGAGCGTCCAGTCGAATGTTCTGCCCGAACCGCCCGCCACACCGGGGACGCTGGCGTCGAGCATCAGACCCGCGGCCTTCGGATGTGCGGCGCGAAGCGCGCTGATGTCGATCGGCCCGGACACGTTGAATGCCTTGATGTAGCGGAGCCCGAAGGATTCACAGACTGCGGCGTCTTCGTTGCCGTGAAACTGCAGGAGCGTCAGTTTGACCTTCGTCGTGATGTTGTGAATCTCGCGCTCGGGTGCATCGACGAAAACGCCGGCGATGCTCAGGAACGGCGGACAAACGGCCACGACGGCCGCAGCTTGCTCCGAAGTCACGAAGCGAGGACTTTTCGGATAGAAGTTCAAGCCGATGGCGTCCGCACCGGCGGCGGCCGCTGCAAGGGCATCCTCGGGCCTCGTTATACCGCAGATCTTGACCCTGACCCGCACGGCGCTTCCCGCGAAAAGCGGCGGATTCTACCAGATGTCCCCGAGCGCCCGCAGAATGGGTGGCGGCATGCCCTGCGGAATGTCGAACTCGGGTGGGTAGCGGACGTCCACCAGATACAGCCCGTCCGGCGGCGCAGTCGGGCCAGCCAGAGGACGCGACCGCGATCGCAGCAACTCGGCAACCCAGCTCTCCTCCCGCGCGAGACTGCCAATCTGCATCAGTGCACCCGCAATGTTTCGCACCATGTGCTGAAGAAACGCATTTGCCGTGATGTCGATGACGATCAATGAGCCGAATCGGTGCACCGCGACCCCGTGCACGCAGCGGTACGCCGAACGCGACTGACAGCTCGCCGCGCGAAAGCTCGTGAAGTCGTGCTCGCCGACCAGCGCCTGCGCACCCCGGTGCATCGCGCGGTCGTCCAAACGGGTGCGAGCCCAACTGACCTGACCGCGGCCGAGGGTGACCGGACCATCGGCTTCCATGAGCACATACTGGTAACGACGCGCCGTAGCACTGTAGCGCGCGTGGAAGTGTGCAGGCACCGCCCGTGCCCAACGCACACTCAGGGTATTCGGCGTGAGGCTCGTCGCACCACGGATCCAAGCCTCCGCGGGACGATTCGCCGTCGTGCTGAAACTCACCACTTGTGCGGTTGCGTGAACGCCGGTGTCGGTGCGTCCCGAGGCGATCACACGAATGTCGCGGTCGGCCACCCGGCTCAGGGCGTCTTCGAGTGTGGCCTGCACGGAGATTTGTCCGACCTGCCGCTGCCAGCCGTGGTACGCGCTACCGTCGTATTCGAGTCCGAGCGCCCAATGGGCCGACGTCATGGGCCTGGCGCGGCGGCGCTCAAGCGAGCTGCGCGAGCAACTCGTTGGCCTGTTTCTGCTGTTCGCTCGATCCTTCCTGCAGAACTTCGCTCAGGATCTCCCTGGCACCATCCTCGTCGCCCATGTCGATGTAGGCGCGCGCAAGATCGAGCTTGGTGGAGGCAGTGTCTTCTTCGTCGAGGAAGTCGAAGGCGTCGTCCGCAGCTCCGGCCGCAGGCTTGGCGCCCGCCTTCGCGGTGCTCGTGCGAGGTGCGTCCACTTCCAGTTCGAGGTCTTCCAGATCGAACTCGTCGTCCTGCGCGCCATCGGCCGCCACCGCGAGATCTTCGTCTTCGGACTCCATCGAGACAGCCGGTCGCGAGGCCGTACGAGCTGTCGAGGTCGTCGGGGCTTCGGCATCGGCATCCGCGTCGAAATCCAAACCCAGATCCCCGCCGAGTTCGTCGCCGCGGCCGCGGTTGGGCTCGTCTTCGTCGAGGTCGAGGGTTGCGCTGGTGTCCGCAGGAGCGGCGTCGGGTTGATCCAAGTCGAGGTCGAAGTCGTCGATCGCCAGGTCGTCATCCGCGGCTGCCTTCGCATCGGTGGCTCCACCCTCCTCACGAAGTTTCCCCGCGAGCTCGCGTGCATCGAGGAGGATCTCGTCGTCGTCGCATCGGTTGACGAGTTCGGCCATGTGAGTGTCGAACGCACTGGTGTCTTTCGTGTCGGCGTAGATTTCCAGCAGCTTCAGGCGGACGTCGGAGCGGTTCGGGTCTTCCTCGAGTGCGCCCAGAAGCAGGTTGAGGGCCTGCGGGTACCGGCCGTAGGCAATGTAGATGTCCGCTTCGCCGATCACGTCACTCGTTTGCGCGCGGGTGTGATCATCTTCCGCTTCGGCCACGGTCGCCGGTCGTTGCTCTTCTTCCACTTCGTCAGCGAACGTCGGCTCGTCGTCGTCGGGCTTCTCCATCGCCGCTGCAGGCGCCGCTGCGACCGCGCTGGGCCGGCGTTCGCGAACGCGGGTCTCGAAAAGGGGTGTGGTATCGGCTGCTGCACGGCGCCTGCGCGCGGTGACCAAGCCCGCGACCAGCAACACAACGGCAACGATGCCGCCAGCTGCCCAGACCAACGGTGATGCCAGCAGGCCCATGAGGCCACCGTCGCTGCTCGCCGGCTGCGACGTGGCGGGCACGTCTCCGCCGGCCGCTTGCTCTTGTTTCAGTGCATCGAGTTGCGCCTGCAGCTGTGCAATCTGTTGGTCCCGCACCTCGACTTGCCGCTGTGTCTGCTCAGCCTGGGCCGCGGTTTGATCGAGGCGACTCACCGCCTCGTCACGTTCGCGCGCGACTCGATCCACCTCTTCTTCGGTTGCAGCGAGCTGGGCTTCCAGCGCTTCGATCGCCTGCGCGCCCCCCGCACCCGTGCCGCCCGTGGCGCCCACGTCACCGGCGACGATCCGCAATTCACCCTCGGGACCCGAACGGGATGCCGGCGCGGCCGCGCGAGCGGCTGTTGCATCGACCTGGCCCGCCATCGTCGACTGGGTTGCTTCCGGCGCAGTACGCCCGCCGACGCTCGCGATCGTCCCGGTTTGTCGGTACACCTGCCAGGCCTGGTTGTGCTCTGCGACCGCAGCAATCGCCTCGCCGGAGCCGAGACTCTTCGCCTCGCCTTCGTTCGGCAGTCGCAGAACATAACCAGCCTTCAACAGATTGATGTTGCCGCCAATGAAGGCGTCGGGATTCAGGCGCGCGATGGCCAACATCGTTTGCTGCACGCTCGCACCGCCCGGTCGGGACTGGCTCGCGATCGTCCACAGCGTGTCGTCGCGATCGGTAACGCCGTACGTGCCGTCGTTGTTCATCCGTCCGGTGGGCGCGGCGGAGCGTGGTGGCGCGGGACGGCTCAGCGCAACTTCGGTGCCAGTGCGCGGCGCCGGTCGTTCCACGCGACCCGCACTACCTCCGCCGGGATCGGTCCGCCCCGGCGACGCAATCGCGGGTGCCGCGTTGTCGGTGAAGGCGGGCGGATCGAGCAGAACCGTGTATTCCTTGAGCAGGCGTCCGTTCGGCCAGATCACCTGCACGACGAAATTGAGAAACGGTTCACTGATCGGCTGAGAACTGGTCACGGCCAGGTAGGTGCGACCGTTCCTTCCCTGCACCACCTTGAATCTCAGGTCGGTGAGAAAGAAGAACCGTTCCACGCCGACCCGGGCGAAGTCTTCGTTGGAACCGAGCCGCACCACGATCTCGCTGGACTGCAGCCCCCTGACGTCGGTCAGCTCGATCTGGGCATCGAATCGCTGATTGAGGGCGGAGTTGAGTTCGATTTCACCGAGACCGACCGCGTGGGCCGCACTTCCCCACCAAAGGGTCGTCAGCAGCAGCGATGACGCGACGATCCGATGCCCCGTGAGGGCACCCTTCAGGCGAGCCAATTGGCCAGGCATAGCACCATCCTTCGAGATCGAGTTGCAACGCAAGTGAGGTGAGTCACTCTCATCCCGCGAGAGTCGCAGATAGGAAGGCTCCTATCCGCGCGGCGTTGCACATTTCATTACCGTCCATAGCAATGAGGCACGACCTGTGCCCCCATGCTGCCGAATCGAAAAGATAACTTAGAGAGAACCTGCAAATAGTGCAGTAAGTAACACTTAGTGCAGCTCTTTTAGCAAATGTTCTGCGATTTGTATACTGTTCAGCGCGGCCCCCTTTCGAACATTGTCGGAAACGATCCAGAGGTCGAGTCCGCGGGGGTGCGAGACGTCCTCGCGAACCCGTCCAACGTACACGGGATCGGTTCCCGCAGCGTTGACGACGGCGGTCGGATAGCCACCATTGGCACGCTCGTCGATGACTTCGACGCCCGGTGCGGCACGCAACAACTCGAGCGCGCGCTGCGCCGTGATCTTGACGCGCGTTTCGATGTGGACCGCCTCGGAGTGGCCATAGAAGACCGGAATGCGAACGCAAGTCGGATTCACGGCGATCGAATCGTCGCCAAAGATCTTCCGTGTCTCCCACACCATCTTCATCTCTTCCTTCGTGTAACCGTTTTCCTGGAAGACATCGATGTGCGGGATCGCGTTGAACGCGATCTGGCGGGAGAACGCCTTAGGCTCGATGGGTTTGGCGTTCAATAGATCGGCCGTCTGGTTCGCGAGCTCACGCACGCCCTTTGCGCCGGCTCCCGAGACGGACTGATACGTCGCCACGTTGATGCGCTCGATCCCGACCGCGTCCCGTATCGGTTTCAGCGCCACCACCATCTGTATGGTCGAGCAATTCGGATTGGCAATGATGTTGCGAGCCCGGAACGCGGCGAGCGCCGGGAGGTTCACTTCCGGCACGACCAATGGAATGTCCGCGTCGTAGCGGAACTGCGACGTATTGTCGATCACCACGCATCCCGCGGCTGCCGCCTTGGGCGCAAACTCGGCGGAGATCGCCGCGCCGGCCGAGAACAAGCCGATCTGAGCTCTACTGAAATCGAACGCATCGAGGCGGGTCACGCGATGCGACTTACCCCGGAACTGCATCGCTCGCCCTTCCGAGCGCCCGCTCGCGAGCAGATACAGATTACCAACCGGAAATTCCCGTTCAGCGAGAATCTGCACCATCACTTCACCGACGGCGCCCGTCGCACCGACGATTGCAACATCGACCTTTTTCACTGCTTCGTGTCCTCTTCCATTGCAGCCAGTACCGCTTCAGCCATTTCCTGCGTACCCACCCGTCGCGTACCGGGCCCGCTGCCCAGATCCGCGGTTCGTAATCCGGCGGCCAACACGTTGCCGACGGCGCGTTCGATGAGATCGGCGCTGGCCGGCGCCGCCAGGCTGTACCGGAAGAGCATCGCCGCCGAAAGGATCGTGGCCAGCGGGTTCGCGACACCTTGGCCGGCGATGTCGGGTGCCGAGCCGTGTACCGGTTCGTACATGCCCCTGCCGTCTGCGGCGAGCGACGCCGAGGGCAACATGCCCAGCGAACCCGTCAACATGGCCGCCACGTCCGAAAGAATGTCGCCGAACAGGTTGCTGGTCACGATCACATCGAACTGCTTTGGCGAACGCACGAGCTGCATGCCTGCGTTGTCGACGTACATATGCGACAGGGCGACGTCGGGATACGCCTTACCGACGTCGGTCACGACTTCCCGCCAGAGCTGCGTCACTTCGAGGACGTTCGCCTTGTCCACGGAGCACAACCGCCGACCCCGCCGGCGCGCTGCGTCGAAGGCGACCCGCGCAATACGCTCGATCTCCGCTTCGGTGTAGGTCATGGTGTTGAAGCCGCGCCGCGACCCACGCACACCTTCGATGCCCCGCGGCTCGCCGAAGTAGATGCCCCCGGTCAGCTCGCGCACGATGAGTATGTCGAGATCCGCGACCAGCTCGGCCTTCAGTGACGATGCGCTCGCCAAGGGCGCAAACAGGATGGCCGGCCGCAGGTTCGCGAACAGACCAAGCCCCGCGCGCAAACCCAGTAGCCCACGCTCCGGCCGCGATTGCATCGGCAGGCTGTCCCACTTCGGCCCCCCCACCGCTCCGAGCAGAACCGCATCAGAAGCCTTGGCAGCAGCCAGTGTCTCGGCAGGCAGCGGCGATCCTGACGCGTCGATCGCGCCACCCCCCACCATGCCTTCCTCGAAGGTGAGTGCCACGCCGCCTGCGGGGGCTGCCGCCCGCATGACCGCAACCGCCGCCGGTACGATCTCTCGGCCGATGCCATCGCCAGGCAGCACCAGAATTCGCTTCGCTGGTGGGTTCACGGGCTCACCTTCGGATCGCGTTCGAACAGCCACGGTGCTGCCGCCCGGTGGCGCACCTCGAAGGCCCGGATCTCTGCCGCACTTTCTAAGGTCAGCGCGATGTCATCGAGCCCGTGCAGCAGGCAGTGTTTGCGGTGCTCGCCAATTGCGAAGTCGAGGCTCGTACCGTCGGGCTTGGTCACGGTTTGTGCGTCCAGGTCGATCGTGAGCGAATAACCCGGATTGGCGTCCACTTCACGAAACAAGTCGTCAACGTCTTCTTCTTTCAAAACAATAGGTAACACGCCACTCTTAAAGCAATTATTGAAAAATATGTCAGCGAAGCTCGGGGCGATCACGCACCGAAAGCCGTACTCCTCCAGGGCCCATACAGCGTGCTCCCGGCTGGAGCCGCAGCCGAAGTTCTCGCGGGCCAGGAGAATCGACGCGCCCTGATACCGCGACCGATTCAATACGAATTCGTGGTTGATCTGCCGCTCGTTGGGCGTCTGACGCATGTGCCCTTCGTCGGTGAAGCGCCAGGCATCGAACAGGTTTTCACCGAATCCCGTGCGGCGTATCGACTTCAGAAACTGCTTCGGAATGATCTGGTCCGTGTCGACGTTGGCCCGGTCGAGGGGTGCAACGACGCCCACGAGGCTGCGAAATGGCTTCATGCGCGACCCCACTCACGCACGTCGGTGAAGTGGCCGGCGACGGCCGCGGCGGCGGCCATTGCGGGGCTGACCAGGTGCGTGCGGCCACCGTGTCCCTGACGACCTTCGAAATTACGGTTCGACGTGGAGGCGCAGCGCTCGCCGGGCAGCAGCCGATCGGCGTTCATGGCCAGACACATCGAGCAGCCGGGATCGCGCCACTCGAAGCCCGCGTCCACGAACACCTTCGCGAGCCCTTCCGCCTCCGCTTGCTGTTTGACCAGGCCGGATCCGGGCACGACCAGTGCCTGCACGATGCCGCGGGCGACGCGCCGGCCCCTGAGGATTGCCGCTGCCGCGCGCAGATCTTCGATCCGAGCATTCGTACACGAGCCGATGAAAATCCGGTCGAGCGTGACGTCCTGGATCGGCGTGCCGGGCTCGAGACCCATATAGGCGAGCGCGCGTTGGATCTGGTCCCGCGCGCCGGCATCGGCCATGCCCGCGGGGTCGGGCACTGCCTCGCCGATCCCCAGTACCATCTCGGGCGACGTGCCCCAGGTCACCTGGGGTTCGATGGCGCCGGCATCGAGGGCCACTTCGACGTCGAAGCGGGCATCGGAGTCGGAGTGCAATGTACGCCAGTAAGCTTCCGCAGCCGCCCAGCTGTCCCCAACCGGTGCGAACGGCTTGCCGCGCACGTAGTCCAGCGTGACGTCATCCACCGCGATCAAACCGGCGCGCGCGCCGCCTTCGATCGCCATGTTGCAGAGCGTCATGCGGGCCTCCATGGACAAGGCCCGGATCGCCTCACCGGTGAATTCGAACGTGCACCCCGTGCCGCCGGCCGTGCCAATACGACCGATCAGGGCCAGAGCGAGGTCCTTCGACGTCACGCCGGGCTGCAGGCGCCCCGCAACCGCGACGTTCATGTTTCGCGCCTTGCGCTGCACCAGGCACTGGGTCGCCAGCACGTGTTCGACCTCAGACGTGCCGATACCCTGCGCCAGGGCCGCAAACGCGCCATGGGTGGACGTGTGCGAATCGCCGCAAACGATGGTCATGCCGGGAAGCGTGGCCCCCTGCTCGGGACCAACGACGTGCACGATGCCCTGGCGGATGTCACGAATGTCGAACTGTTCGATACCAAAGGCCTTGCAGTTGTCGTCGAGCGTCACGACCTGAATACGTGACGTCTCGTCGGTGATGCCGTCGATGCCGGCGGCACGCCCTTCGGTCGGGACGTTGTGATCCGGCGTCGCGAGATTCGCCGCCACACGCCAAGGCCGGCGACCGGCCAGTTTCAGCCCCTCGAAGGCCTGCGGTGACGTCACCTCGTGCAACAGGTGGCGGTCGATGTACAGCAGACACGTGCCATCCGAACGCTCGGTGACCACGTGCGCCTTCCAGATCTTGTCGTACAGTGTCTCAGCCACCCCGCGCTCCTCCGACCTACGCGCAGCGTCGACCCGCGCGCAACGTACAGCACGGTAGTATTCGGCGTAACATAATTCAAATTCATTATTCTCATTGAGTGGATTATGGATTGGAATGAAATACGCACCTTTCTCGCCGTCGCCGAAACGCGCTCCTTCTCTCGCGCCGCCGAACAGCTGCATCTGACCCAACCGGCGATCAGCAAACGCATTCAGGCTCTGGAAGCGGGCCTTGGCGTCGCCCTGTTCGACCGCATCGGCAAGCGCGTCCACCTGACGGATGCGGGCCGCCTGTTGCGACCCCGTGCGGTTGCGTTGCTCGAGTCGGTCAAGGACACCGAGACATTGCTGCGCAATCTGCACGCGCGAATCGACGGTCGCTTGCGGCTCGCCACCAGCCACCACATTGGTCTGCGTCGACTGGCGCCCGTGCTGCGCGCGTTCTCACAGCGCTACGCAGAAGTCGAACTGGACATCCGCTTCATGGATTCCGAGGAGGCGCACGCGCTGGTCGCCGACGGCGACGTCGAACTGGCCGTCGTCACCCTCGACCCGGCGGGCGAGTCGAACCTGGCGGCACAGGCGCTGTGGGCCGACCCCCTCGAGTTCGTGGTGGCTACGGATCATCCGTTGGCCGACGAACGCAACATTCCCATCACCACCCTCGCGCAGTGGCCCGCAATCCTGCCGGATCTGAGCACTTACACGGGGCGGATCGTGGCGAGCCACTTCGCCGCTGCGGGTGTCTCGATCCGAACCGCGATGGCGACCAACTATCTCGAAACGATCGGCATGCTGGTGGGCATCGGACTGGGGTGGAGCGTGTTGCCACGCACGATGGTGACTGCGCCCCTGATCCGGGCCGACGTCGACTGCCAACTGCTGGCGCGCGATCTGGGATTCGTGGTCAACCCTGCGCGCACGCTTTCGAACGCCGCGCGCACGTTCATCGACGTGCTGAAGGACTACGCCGATCCGGACGGACTGTGAGGAAGCCAGTCGGGATTCTGTGCGCGTTGGCGTAGTAAGTGGTCCATGAGCACCAGCGCAACCATCGCCTCGGCGATCGGAGTCGCGCGAATGCCCACACAGGGATCGTGACGGCCCGTCGTGACGACTTCCACGTCCTCACCACGTTCGTTGATCCCCCGACCGGGGATCCGCAAGCTCGATGTCGGCTTCAGCGCGATGCTCGCGACGATGTCTTCGCCCGTCGAGATGCCACCCAGCACCCCACCGGAATTGTTGGACACGAATCCGGCCGATGTCATCTCGTCGCGATGTTGCGTGCCGCGCTGGCTGACGACGGCAAAGCCCGAGCCCAGCTCAACACCTTTGACGGCGTTGATGCTCATCAATGCATGAGCGAGGTCTGCGTCCAGTTTGTCGAACACGGGTTCGCCCAGACCGACGGGTACGCCATGCGCTACCACCGTGATGCGCGCCCCGATCGAATCGCCGTCACGACGCAGCGTGTCGATCAACGTCGCGATCGCTTCCACCACGGAGCTGTCTGGACAGAAGAATGGATTGCGATCGATCTCGTCCCAGTCGAGGGGCTGTGGTCTGATGTCACCAATCTGCGAGAGATAACCCCTGACCGACACACCATGACGCGTCGCGAGGTATTTTTTCGCGATGGCACCGGCGGCAACCCGCATCGCGGTTTCCCGCGCCGACGATCGACCGCCGCCCCGATAGTCTCGAATGCCGTATTTCTTGTGGTAGGTGAAGTCGGCGTGCGAGGGTCGAAACACGTCCTGAATCTTGCTGTAGTCGCGGCTGCGCTGATCCGTGTTCTCGATGGCCAGTCCGATCGGTGTTCCCGTGGTGCGACCCTCGAACACGCCGGACAGGATGCGCACCACGTCGTCCTCGCGGCGTTGCGTCGTGTACTTGGACTGACCCGGCTTGCGTCGATCGAGGTCATGCTGCAGATCCGCTTCGTCGAGCGGCATGCCGGGCGGGCAGCCGTCGACTACCGCGCCGAGCGAAGGACCATGGCTTTCGCCGAAGGTCGTGACCGTGAAGATCTTTCCGAACGTGTTGCCGGACATGCGTGCTGGTGTGCTGTCGACTGCGACCGCGGAGTATCCGTTGCGGATCTCACAGTGGCAAGCTGGCAGCTCCGATGATGAATACGCCGTCCCCACCGCGCTCGAACTCGGGCCAGAAGAACGGTGCCTCTGGATACGCTGCGAGCAGATGGGGTGCGCTCGCTCCCACTTCCCCGACCAGCATCCCCGACGCGCTGAGGTAGCTGTGCGCGCTGGCGAGAATGCGGCGGACCAGATCCAGGCCGTCGGCGCCAGCGGCGAGCGCGTGGCGGGGTTCGTGACCGTACTCGGGCGGCATCGCGCGCAGGTCATCTGCGGCAACGTACGGTGGATTGGTGACGATCAGATCGAATGTCGTGTTGCCGACCGGGTCGAACAGATCGCCCTCGACGACCCGCACGCGATGCTCCATGCCGTGTAGCGCCAGGTTGCGGCGGGCGAGGTCCACGGCTCTGGGGTCGACGTCGCTCAACACGACCGACGCATCGGGAAATTGATGAGCGCAAGCCAGCCCGATGCAGCCGCCGCCCGTGCACAGGTCGAGGATCGTTGCCGGAGGCGACTCGAGCCACGGCGCGAACTCCGCCTCGATCAGCTCGGCAATCGGCGAACGCGGGATGAGTACGCCCGGTTCGATCAGATAACGTCGATGCGCGAAATACGCTTCGCCGGTGAGATAGGGAACAGGTACGCGCTCGACGATTCGCCGCTCCACTGCCGCGTCGAGCGCAGCTCGCTCTGCCATGAGCAGGCGCGAGGCGAGCACCCACTCGAGCTTGTCGTGTGGCAACCGCAAACACCCGCGCACCAGTGCAATCGCCTCGTCCCAGGCGTTGTCGGTACCGTGCCCGTAATGCAGTGATGCGGACGCGAAACGCGTCGCCGCGTAGCGAACCCAATCCCCGATCGTAGCCAGTTCGTCCGCGGCGCTCACTCGGAACCGAGCAGCGAGAGCAGCAGCGCGTTGACGCGGTTTACGTAGGCGGCAGGGTCTTTCAACGTGCCGCCGTCTGCGAGTTGAGCCTGCTCGAACAGCAGGAGGGACAACTCCTGAAACCGCGCTCCATCGGTCAGACCATCCATGCGAGCGAGCAGCGGATGCGTTGCGTTGACCTCGAGATGCGGCTTGGTTTCCGGGACAGCCTGCCCGGCAGCCTCGAGGATGCGCCGCATCTGTACGCCCATGTCGGCTTCCGTGAAGACCAGGCACGCGGGCGAGTCGACCAGTCGCTTCGACCGCCGCACGCCGGCCACGCGGTCACCGAGGGCCTCATGAATCCGCGCCGTCAGGGCATCGGAGTCGCCTTCGTCCTTCTGTTTCGGATCATCGTCGCCAGGGGGCAGATCGAGGTCGCCCCGCATGACGTCCTGCAGCGGCTTGCCGTCGAAATCGCGCATTGAGGACATGAGCCAGTCGTCGATGCGATCGTGCAACAACAGCACTTCGATGCCGCGCTTCTTGAAGATCTCGAGCTGCGGGCTGCCCTTCGCCGTTTCGAAATTCTCGGCACACAGGTAGTAGAGCTTCTTCTGCCCATCCTTCATGCGCGACACATAGTCTTCGAGCGAAACGCGTTGTGCCGCCTCCATCGTGTGAGTCGATGAGAATCGCAGGAGCTTCGCGATGGCATCGCGGTTGGCGAAGTCCTCCGCCGGGCCTTCCTTCAGCACTTCGCCGAACTCGTCCCAGAACTCGTTGTAGCGTTCGGGTTCGTTCGTGGCGAGCTTGCTCAGCAGGTCGAGCACTCGTTTGGTCAGTGCGTTGCGGATCGACGTGACACGGTCGTCCTGCTGCAGGATCTCCCGCGAGACGTTGAGCGGCAGGTCGTTGCTATCGATCACACCTTTGACGAAACGCAGGTACAGCGGCAGGAACTGCTCCGCTTCGTCCATGATGAAGACGCGCTGAACGTACAGCTTCAGCCCTCTCGGCCGCTCGCGGTTCCACAGATCGAACGGAGCGCGCTTCGGCACGAACAGCAGGCTCGTATACTCGAGCTTGCCTTCGACCCGATTGTGGCTCCAGGTGAGCGGTTCCTCGAAGTCGTGCGAAACGTGCTTGTAGAACGCCTTGTACTCGTCGTCGGAGACGTCGCTGCGCGAACGGGTCCAGAGCGCTTTCGCCTCGTTGATGGTCGACCAGCCTGCGTCCTTCGCCGCATTCGACTCATCGTCTGTTGCATCGTCGTCAGATTCCGCGCGCATCTGCACCGGCACGCCGATGTGATCCGAGTACTTGCGCACCACATTGCGCAGGCGGAAATCGTCGGCGAACTCCTTGGCGTCGGTCTTCAGGTGAAGCACGACTTCCGTGCCGCGACCGGCGATCGTCGCGCTCTCGACGGTGAAGTCGGACTCGGCCTTCGAGCGCCAGATCGTGCCCGATTCGGGCGCCGACCCTGCGCGCCTGGTGCGCACTTCGACCTCGTCGGCCACGATGAATGCACTGTAGAAGCCCACGCCGAACTGACCGATCAACGCGGCATCCTTCTTCTGATCACCCGACAACCGCGACAGGAACTCTGCGGTGCCGGACTTTGCGATCGTACCGAGATTCGCAATCGCTTCCTCGCGGTCCATTCCGATGCCGTTGTCGGCGATCGTCAGCCGCCCCGCTTCTTTGTCGAACTCGATGCGGATCCAGAAGTCGTTGTCGTCGCCGATCAACGCGGGATCGGAGAGCGCTTCGAATCTCAGCTTGTCGATCGCATCGGAGGCGTTCGAGATCAACTCGCGCAGAAAGATCTCGCGGTTCGAATACAGCGAGTGGATCATCAGATGCAGAAGCTGCTTCGCTTCGGTCTGAAATCCGAATGTCTGCGCGGTCCCGGCGGTACCCTTGTCGGACTTGCCGCTACTCGTGCCCGCCTTGGTGGCCTT
>JBFKCZ010000012.1:0-15835 GCA_041620035.1 Pseudomonadales bacterium | reverse complement strand
GCCTCGCGCGGCGCGACCGAGGGTATGGTGCATCAGGTGCTGGATCGCGTGCGTCGATTGCGGGAGCGGTTCTTCACCGCCAATGGAGTGGCTTAGATGGCGAACGAACAGACAATGGCGGCTACTGCACCCGTAGGCTCCGGCATCGCGGCGAGTTTCGGCACTGCATCGATGGTGGTGATCGCCGGTGTGCTCGCGACGTGGATCGCGCTCAAGCGCGATGGCGATGTGCTCGAAGTGCCTTCGGCGGACATCTCGGCGGTCGTTGCAACCGATGCCGGCGTGCAGCTCTCCATCGAAGGCCAATCGCTGCACGAGCAGGCTGAACTCGCGTTCGCGGCGGGCCGCATCGTCGAGCCCGAGTTCGACAACGCGTTGAGTTACTACCTGGCGATGCTGAAGGCCGAGCCCGGCAACCCCACGGCGCTCGCGGGCATCGACCGCGTCATGGGATACCTGCAGAGCGAGGCCGAGGGCGCGATCTTCCGCAACGATTGGGATGCGGCACGCGCGTACGCCGGCATGATTCTGGATGTCCGCAAGAGTGACGCACACGCCAAGGACATCCGTCGCCGCGCGACCCGCCTGGAACAGATCGAGACGCTATCTACCAAGGCGCTCGAACAATTCGCGGCGGGTCGTCTGGTGACGCCAGCCAACGACAATGCTGCCGCAACCTATCAGCAGATCCTCGAGCTCGACCCGACCAACGAGTTTGCGCAGCAGGGCGTACGCTCGGTGGTGCAGCGACTGGTCGCGAGCGCGCAATCTGCCGCCTTCGCCGGCGACGCGAAGGCCGCGCAACGCTACTTGGCGCAGGTGCGCGCGCTCGATCCGAAGGCAGCGGGTCTTGCCGACGTTGAGCAATCCACCAAACAGATCCAGCGAATCAATGAAGACCGCTCGGTGCAGGCCGATCTGCTGGCGGCATCGGAAGCCCTGCAGGCCGATCGGCTGATGCCGCCGGCGAAACCGAACGCTTACGACCTGTTCTCGGCGGTGCTGTCGCGGCAGCCGGGCTCCCAGTCGGCGCAGCGTGGTCTGCAGCTGGTGCGCGATGCATTGGTGGAGCGGGTTCGCTCGCAGGTGGCTGCGGGCTCATTGGCCGGCGCAGAGCCGCTCCTCGGTCAGGCACGCCTGGCCGGCGTCGATGAGGCGACCCTCGGTCCGTTGGAGGAAAGCGTGAAGCACCTGGCGCGCCTGGCGAACGCCAAGGCAGGCCGCTTCGACCGGGTCTATGGCGTCGGTGAGCTGACGGCGATCCGGCAGGTTGCGCCGACTTATCCGCGCACGGCGGCTGCACGCGGCCTCGAAGGCTGGGTGGAAGTCGAGTTTACGGTCGCCGCCAACGGCGACGTGCGCGACGCGCTGGTGCGCGAGTCTTCATCGGATATGTTCGAAAGCGCTGCGCTGTCGGCGGTGAACCGCTGGCGCTTCGAACCGGTGCTCGAAGACGGTCGAGCGGTGCCGGTGCGGGCCGTCGCTCGGTTCACCTTCCGCGACGCGGAGCGATAGCGCATCGGAGCGGTTGCTCTGGATGTATTCGCGCCCAAGGGCGCTCCCACATTGGCTTCGATGACTTTTGCGACACTTCCGTGCGCGGGCAAACCGCCGCGGGTCGCGTTAAAGTGCGCCCTCTTCAGAGCAACTGTGAGGCCAGGCAATGGCGCGGGTGACCTATGTGGAGGCGAACGGCACCGTCCACGAAGTCGAAGTCGCCAAGGGCTACACCGTCATGGACGGTGCCTTCAAGAACGGCATCGAAGGCATCGAGGCCGAATGCGGCGGGGCGTGCGCCTGCGCCACCTGCCACTGCTACGTCGATCCCGCCTGGGTCGATACCTTCAAGCCGGCAAAGGACGACGAGCTCGAAATGCTCGAATTCGCCAAATCCGAGTACAGGGACAACAGCCGGCTGGCCTGCCAGCTGACCATTACCGACGCCCACGACGGCTTGGTCGTCCATTTGCCGGAGCTGCAGTAGAGTAGGGGGCGTTGCACTCGTTGGGGTGAGGAATGCGCCGCCGCAGCTTCTGGACCTGGGGATTCGACACTGACGAGCCGACCGAGGCGCAGCGCGCCGCGTTCGCGCAGTCGTTCTCGAAACGTGTGGGGCATCCTGTTTCGCCACCGCCTATTCCGAAGGTCGCGGACATCGAGCTGCGCCGCTCGCGCGTGAAGATCCCGAGCAAGCTCACCGCATGGGTGAACGACGACCACTTCGACCGCGTCGTGCACACCTACGGCGGTCACTCCCTCGAACTCTTGGCTGCGATGCGTGGCCGGTTCGATCATCCGCCAGATGCCGTCGCGCACCCGCGAACCGAGGACGAACTCGAAGCGACGCTCGCCTGGTGTCAGGACAACGGGCACGTTGCCATTCCCTACGGGGGCGGTACATCCGTGGTGTGGGGTGTCAACGTGCCACCGCGGAGCGATGCGGCGGTGACCATCGATCTCGATGCCTTGAACAAGGTGCTCGAGGTGGACGATGTCTCGCGCGCTGCGCGCATACAGGCGGGTATCCTCGGACCCGATCTCGAGGATCATCTGCGGCCGCTGGGCTGCACCCTGCGACACTTTCCACAGAGCTTTCCCTGGTCCACCCTCGGCGGCTGGATCGCGACGCGCTCCGGCGGTCATTACGCCACCAATCACACCCACATCGACGACTTCGTCGAATCCACGCGCATGCTGACCCCGGCGGGCTGGTGGGAGTCGCGGCGACTACCCGGCAGCGGCGCGGGCCCGAGCCCCGATCGCCTCGTCATCGGGTCCGAAGGCACGCTCGGCATCATCACCGAAGCGTGGATGCGCATTCAGAAACGGCCGACGTTTCGCGCATCGGCGGGCGTGCTGTTCGATACGTTCGCTGCGGGCGCGGAAGCGGCGCGGCGCGTGGTCCAGGCGAAGCTCTGGCCAGCGAATCTGCGCCTGCTCGATCCGGTGGAAGCGCAGCGCGCCGCCGGTCTCGATGGCGCGCAGGCGATTCTGATCATCGGCTTCGAGTCCGCGGAAGTCCCCCAAGGGGGCCTCATCCGGGATGCGGTGGGCATTGCCCGCAGCGCGGGTGGGCGGATCGACGATGACGCGATTCGCATCAACGATGGATCGGGTGAAGCGACGGGACGCGAGGGTGCGGTGGGTGCCTGGCGCGACTCGTTCATCGGCGTCAATGCCGGGCTGACCAACGGCATCGGCCTGCTTTCCGACACGTTCGAAACTGCCATCACCTGGGACCGCTGGCCCGCTTTTGATGCGGCCGTTCGCGAGAAGGTGGGCCGGGCGTTGAAGGAAGTGCTCGGCGCAACTGCGTCGCTGTCGTGCCGGTTCACCCACGTCTACCCCGACGGCCCGGCGCCGTACTACACCTTCTCCGGTGTTGCGGCGCTCGGCTCCGAGTTCGATCAGTGGCGGCAGATCAAGGATGCCGCTTCGGCGGCGGTGGTCGACGCCGGCGGCACGATCACCCATCACCATGCGGTGGGGCGAATGCACCGCCCGGGCTACGACCGCCAGCGCCCGGAGCTGTTTGCGGCCGCGCTGCGCGCGGTGAAGACGCGACTCGATCCGAGGGGTATCCTCAATCCGGGTGTTCTGATCGATTGAAGGGGGGTGCCATGCCAACCAACCGGGAATTCGATTTCACGGGTATCAACCATCTGGCGCTGACCTGTGCCGACATGAACCGCACCATCGCCTTCTACCGCGATGTGCTCGGCATGCCGCTCATCAAGACCATCGATTTTCCCGGCGGTCGCGGCAAGCACTACTTCTTCGACTGCGGTGGCGGCGACAGCATTGCGTTCTTCGAGTTCGGCAAGGACCGCGAGAACGTCGATGCGAAGACCCACGACAAGATGGCGGCCACACCCGGCATGATGCATCACGTCGCCATAAACGTGTCGAACGACGACCTCGAGCGCTACCGGCAGCGCCTCATCGACAAGGGCATCGAAGTCACCGAGGTGGTCAATCACGACGACACACCCCGGGGCGCGAGCCCGGAAGTGAACGAATCCACGTTCGTGCGTTCGATCTACTTCCGCGACCCCGATGGCATACAGCTCGAGTTCGCCGCTTGGAGCCGGCCGTTGATGGAAGGCGACGTCAAGGCGGATCTGCGCGCCTGAGCGTTATCCCGGTCGCTGTGGGAGCGCCCTAGGAGGTTGTGGTTAATGTGCGACCGAAGCTCGTGGGAGCGCCCTTGGGCGCGAACGAACGTAAGGAAATCATTGATCTATTCGCGGGCAAGGCGCTCGGCCACTTGTGGGCGAGCCTCCGCTCCAACAAGCTCCGTTCGGACTTTGCGACAGCCTGCTTCGGGCGCGAATAGTCAGAACCCTGAACTGATCAGAGCAATTGCTTGAGGTTGCGCGACCGGTTCGCAGCAATCGTCTCGACGTTCCACAGATCGGCGAACTGGAACGATCGGGGGCAGTGGAAGTAGGCCTCGGCGACTTTGACGATGAGCCCCTGCACGAGCTTCGCGTTGGCGTCGGTGTGGAAGAGCTCGGGCGCGATACCCATCGACTCGAGCTCCGCGGGCTCGACGACGCGGACGAAGCCGTTGACTCGCGCGGTCACATCCATGCCGGGGATCATGAAGACGAAGCCCACCTTGGGATTCGACTCGAAGTTCTCGTAGCTCTGGAACAGTCGATTGCCGCCGATATCGGGAATCAGGAGCGTGGTTTCGTCGAGCACTTTCACGAACCCGGGCCGACCACCACGTGGCGATGCATCGCAGTCGCCGTCGGCACTGCTGCTCGCCATCACCGCAAACGGTGCGTTGCGGATGAACGCGGCAACCAGCGGTTCCAGGTGGTCTTTGACTTTCTTCGCGGCGAGCGGATGCGCCCCTCCGAGTTGAATCCGCAGTTCTTCGATGCGGGCCATGCTTCCCTCTGGATCCGACGAATCCGGCCATTCTGCGCGCCTGAGGCCGCGGGCGAAACCCGGGAGACGTCTTCTCGCAAAGCCCCCGGCTGCCTCAGAATGGCGCGAGTTCCTTGGGGGGAACGCGGGAGGCACTGTGTCGATCGTCAAACGGTGTGTGTTGGCGGCTGCGCTCTGTCTAGTGACCGCCTGCGGGGGCGGCGGTGGATCCGGGGGTGGTAACCCGGTCGGCGGTGGCGCAGGTGGCGGTGGCGCAGGTGCGGGGTCGGGCTGGACACCGAACGTGTTTGCGCCCGCTTCGAGCTTTGCCGCGCAGTGTGTGGCGCCGCGCTCGGGCATCGATCCGGCAACCGGCAGGGCCTATCCGGATCGACCGGGAACGACGCTCTCGCAGAACAACTGGCTGCGCTCATGGACCAACGATTTGTATCTGTGGTTCGACGAGGTGGTCGATCGCGACCCTGGTCAGTTCCAGACACCGGCCTATTTCGATCTCTTGAAGACGAACGCGACCACACCATCGGGACAGCCCAAAGATCGTTTTCATTTCTCGATGTCGACGGAAGCGTGGCGCCTCCTGTCTCAGTCGGGTGTCGCAGCGGGCTACGGTGCCAACTGGACGCTGATCGCGTCCACCCCGCCGCGGGACATTCGTGTGGCATTCACCGAACCAAATTCCCCCGCCACGAGCACGCCGGTCAATCTGGCGCGCGGCGCCCGAGTGCTGGAGGTGGATGGCGTCGATGCGGTCAACGACAACACGCAGGCCGGAATCGACGTGCTCAATCGTGGGCTGTTTCCGACTCAGACCAACGAGACCCATACATTCACGATTCGCGATGCGGGGTCGAGTACGTCGCGCACCGTCACCATGACTTCGGCCACGATCACCTCCGCGCCGGTGCAGAACGTGCGTACCATTGCGACGGCCAACGGCACGTTTGGCTACATACTGTTCAACGATCACATCGCCACTGCGGAGACGGCGTTGATCAACGCGATCTTCGTTCTCAATGGCGGCGACGGCATCGACGATCTCGTCGTCGACATGCGCTACAACAGCGGCGGCTATCTCATCATCGCGAGTCAGCTCGCGTACATGATCGCGGGTGGCAATCGTACGGCCAACCAGGCTTTCGAGCGGCTGCGTTTCAACAGCAAACACCCCACCCGCAATCCCGTGACCGGTGAACAGCTCGCGCCGATGCCCTTCCAGAACGCAGGGGTTGGACTGTCGGCGCCCGTGGGCTTGACCCTGCCCAGTCTCAACCTCCGGCGCGTGTTCATCATCACCGGCGGCGATACGTGCTCGGCGAGCGAGTCCGTGATCAACGGGCTGCGGGGCATCGGTTTCCCCATCGTGCTCATGGGCGAAACGACCTGCGGTAAACCGTACGGCTTCTATCCCGCGGACAACTGCGGCACCACCTACTTCTCGATCCAGTTCAAAGGCGAGAACGCGCTCGGGTTCGGCGACTATGCCGACGGCTTCACACCTGCGACGAACGCGCAGGGTGCGGCCGGCGTGAGTGTCGCCGGATGCTATGCATCGGACGACTTCAGTCGCGAACTCGGCGACCCCCTCGAACGTCGTCTGGCGCTTGCGCTCGCCTACGATCAGAACGGCTGCCCGGCGGTGCCCACCGCGGCGGTGGCGACGACGCCGTCGCGAACGACCGCCGATTCGCGCGCTGCGCTCACGCGTCCCATCGCGATGCCCGGCAAGGTGCTGGGGCGGTGATGGTGACCCTCCGGCGCGTTGCGGGCTCTCTCGCAGTGCCGCTGGTCATGGCTGCGTGTGCGGCCTCCGAGCGTCCCGCGCGGCTGGCGGAGTTCACTGCCGAGGGCCACGAGGAGATTGCGCGCACCGTGGCGGCGGCGTTGAACGATTCGAGCGTGCGGCTAGCCGCCGACGTCATGCTCAGCAACGGTGAACTGATCGTCGAACGTGCGCGCCACGTCGATGGTGATGGCCGACGCATATGGGACGGGAGTTCACGCCGCCTGCTCACTTCCGGCTCGTACTCCGCGGCGCGACTTGCTGGCTCGAGCACGTCGAAACCGAGCGTCGCTTTCGCCTGCGCGCCGCTGAATGTGTGGCAATGCCGGAACGCGGCGGGGCGATGCCCTAGGGCTCGTCGTTCTTGCGGAAACGGTACTTCGTGGTTGCGTGTACGCCGCGTCGCATGGACTTGAAAACCGACTCGACGAGGTCCACACCGACCAGGATGGCCACGGTGAGCAGCGCCATCTTGATGGCCGCCCAGTCGTTGCCGAGGCCGATCATGACGCCGATGGCAGCGAGCATCCAGATCACGGCGGCGGAGGTGACGCCCATGACGTGGCCGTCCCGGGCGAGCATGACACCTGCGCCGAGGAAGCCGATGCCGGTCACCACCTGACCGATGACGCGGGTGCTGTCCACGTTTTCGCCTTGAATGTGCGCGGACATCGCCACGAACACATAGGTACCGAGACAGATCAGGCAGGAAGTGCGAATGCCGGCGGGCTTGCCGAGTATCTGCCGTTCGAAGCCGATGATCGTGCCGGCGGCGATGGCCGTGAGTATCTCGTTCCACGCCAGTGGCGCGATGTCGAGTATGCCGTTCACGCGCGCTATTTCGGGTCGCGAATCGTGACGGTCCCCTGGGCCATCGCGCAGACCCGACCTTCGTTTTCGACGTCGATGCGCACGACTGCCTGGGTACGGCCGAGGTTCAGAATCTCCGCCCTTGCCGTAAGGGTGCCTTTCGAGACCGGTGCGGTGAGATTGATCTTGAACTCGGTGGTCGCGGCCCATTGGCCCCGCTTCATCACCGGATAACAGACGCAGCCCAGCATGTGATCGCAGATCGCGGAGAGGATACCGCCGTGCATGTTGCCGATGCCCGTCATGAACTCCTTCTTCACTTCGGCTTCGCCTGTCATCGTGCCAGGGCCGACTTCCGTGATGCGAACGCCGAGGTACTCGACCAGGCCACCGGCGCCGCCGCGATTGGCCAGGAACGAAGCGGCGATCTTCTCGTCGTAGTCGAACTTCGGTTTGCTCGTCATTTCGCTGCTCCCTGCTTGAACGTATCGATGATCGCGTCCAGGTTCTCGGCGACTCGTTCGGGCTTGATGCCCACCGATGGCGAATAGAACAGCACGTGGTCGGCGAGGCCCTTCCACTGAGCGAGTTGATCGCGCACTTCGTCCGGTCGCCCGGTGATCGCTATGGCATCGACCATTTCGTCCGGTACGGCGGCTGCCATGGCCCCGAAGTCGCCTTTCTTGAATGCGTTGGCGATGGTGTCGCCGACGGCTTCCCAACCGTGCGGCTGGAGGATGGAGTGGTACAGCCGCGTGGTGTAGTAGAACGCGATCTGCATACGCGCTTCGTTGCGCGCCTGCGCGCGATCGTTGGCGATCGACGTGACGATGTACGGCAGCAATTCACAGGGCGAGCCGTCGAGTTCGGGTTTTACGACGTCGGTGATGTACTTGCGGGTGAACACGGGGTGTCCAACCAGGCCATCGGCGACGGCTGCTGCAGCCCGGATCATTCCCTTGTTCACCGCCGCAATGGCGATGGGGATGCTCTGCCGCGGTGCGCCGGGCCGCGAAAACTGCGGGATCTTCACCTGGTAGTGCGGGCCGGTGTAGACGAGTCCGCCGCCTTTCTGAGCGGCGAAGGCCGCGCGGATGAGGCCGATGGCATCCTTCATGCGCGGTGCAGGCGGCGTGTCGAACGGCATCGAGTACCAGTTCTCGTTCATCGACCGCGTGCCGCTGCCGAGCCCCAGGATCATTCGTCCCCCGGACAACTCGTCGATGTCCATCGCGGCGCTCGCTGCGAGCATCGGGGTGCGCATGAAGGCATACGCGATGCCGGTGCCGAGCTTCACGCGCTTGGTTGCGGTTGCCACGGCGGCGAGCCGCACGAAGCCGTGGGCGTTGAAAAACTCCGTGGTCCAGACGGATTCGAAACCCGCCGCGTCGGCGCGGGCGGCGGCCTCGATCTGGCCGGCGATGGTCGAGCGGGTGAGGACCAAACCGTGCTTCATCTCGATGATTCCTGTTCAGCGCCGGGCGGTTGCAACGACGCAGCCGGACCAATGTAATGCAGGCGTCGACAGTCACCAAGGCCGACGGAAGGCGAATGCGTGTCCGATTGCGGAGTGTCAGCGCGCAATCGGTGCGTCAGAGTGAGCATCGTATGGGCAAGAGCACATCCGCCATGACCGACGATCGACTCTGGACGGCGGTCGCCGAGCGCGACGCCAGGTTCGACGGCCTTCTCTACTACGGGGTGGTGACCACCGGCGTCTACTGCCGTCCGAGCTGTCCGAGCCGACGCCCCCGTCGCGACAACGTACGCTATTTCGCCACGCCCGCACGCGCCGAGCGGGCCGGTATGCGGCCGTGCCGCCGCTGCCGTCCGGATGATATGGCCGCGCCCGCGGGCGCCGCGGCGGCGGTCGCGGCGGCATGCGCGCACATGCTCGATGACGGTGATGTCACGATCGACAGCGTGGCAGAACGACTGGGAATCGGTGCCCGCAGTTTGCGTCGCCGTTTCATCGATGTGCTGGGCATCACCCCTGCGGACATGCTCGCGGCGGCCAAGATCACGCGGTTGCGCGCTGGCCTGCAACGTCACGCGCGGGTGAGCGATGCCACCTATGAAGCGGGTTACGGGTCGCCGAGTCGGATGTATGCGCGTGTGGAGGACAAGTTGGGCATGGCACCGAAAACCTACGCAGCCGGTGCAGCGGGGGAGCGCATCGACTATGCGATCGCCGGCACGAGTGTCGGACTGCTCGGCATTGCTGCCACGGCGCGCGGCTTGTGCTTCGCGCGATTCGGCGTGCGCGAGAGTGCGATTCTGCGCGAGCTCACCGATGCTTTCCCCTGCGCCCGGCTCGAAGAGGCGCCCGACAATGCCTGGATCCGCGCGCTGTTCGAGATGGCCGATGCGCCCGCCGCATGGCGGGATCTGCCCACCGATGTGCGGGGCACCGCATTTCAGGCGAAGGTCTGGCGCGCACTCAAGCGGATCCCGGCTGGACAGACTCGCAGCTATGCCGAGGTAGCTGCTGCCATCGGTGCGCCGCGTGCGGTACGTGCGGTCGCCGGCGCCTGTGCCGCGAATCCGGTGGCGCTCGCCGTACCCTGCCATCGCGTGGTGCCGAAAGCGGGCGGTTCGGGCGGCTATCGTTGGGGTGAGGCGCGGAAGCGCGAGCTGTTGCGAGCCGAGGAATGCGGCTGACGCCAATCCGTGCCTGGTTGCTGACGCTGCTGGCAGTTGCGGGATGCGCGACCGCACCTGCACTGCTCGAGGAAACCGAACGGGGGGTGATCGACGTCGTCGAAGTGCTGCCGACTTCGGTGGCCAGATCGGGCTGGAAGCTCGATGCCGACGTGCTGCGGGAAGCTTCGCTCGCCGCGGCGGCCGCGCGGCACGGAGCTGGAGCGCTCTTGCAGATGCCGGATCCAGGCACTTGTCAGGGCTGGCCCTGCGGCGCCGCGGCGCTTGCATGGCTTACCGTCGTGACGACCGCGGCGGCTGTCGAAGCGGCCCGTGGCGTGCGCGTCGAATCCGACCGCAATGCGGCAAAGCGGGCAGCGTCCCCGGCACTCGCCTCGATGCAGGATGTCGCCGACGAACTCGACGCCGCTTTCGGCCTGCACGCGGCCCTTCTGGATGCCCTGGGCAGGGGACGGTTCGCCGTCGAGGGTTCCCGCGCGGTGCGAATCGTGACCGGGCAGGACCCGGCGCCGGCGAACCCGGTCGAACTCGTCAGTGAAATTGCAGGTATTCGCCTGGACGAGGTAAAGGATCGCTCCGAACTCGCGTTCACGCTGCGCATGCTCGTACGGTTCGCACTGCATGATCCGGTGAGCGGGTCGACCCGCTACGAAGGTTACCGTCAGGCACAACGCGGTCCGCAATCCTTCGAGGCCTGGGTGGCGAACGACGCACAGGCGTTTCGGGAGGCATTGGCCGCCGCCTATCGAGAACTCGCCGCGGCCGTGGTGGAGGAGTCGTTACTGGTTTATCGCAGTGACGACCGCGCGGCGCCCGCGACGGAGTACGGTCGGGGCTACTTCCTGACCCCCGTCGAGCCACCCCCGGTGCGCCGCAAGTTTCCCGTCAGGGACTACGAGATCGGCTTTGGCAGCGCGGGGACTGCACTGGTCACGAGCCGGCAACCGCGACTGCGCTGGACGGAACTGCCTGTCCGTGGCGGCCGTCGGGGTAACGATTTTCCATTGGCCGATGTCGAGCAGCAGACCATCCGCTACGACGTGCGCGTGTTCGATGGCAACAACGTCGTCACCGAAGCCGACGCCCTGCCGCGACCTGAGTTTCGTGTGCCGGTTGCATTGGCACCCTGCCGCAGCTACTTCTGGACAGTCCGCGCGCGGTTCCTCCTTCGGGGTCGCGAGCGCGTGACGGACTGGTCAGGACCATTCAATGGCTCGGAGCCGTGGAATGCGGGCTATCCCCTCGTGCCGGGCATGGGCGGACACGACGATGTGTCGACCAGTGCCTTTCGTGAGCGCGTGCGGTACTTCCATCGATTCCATGTCGGCAGTGCGTGGGGTTCACCTTGCCGCGCTCCGTGAGTTCGTTCCGGTACCATGACGACATCCAACGAGGGGACGTCCATGGAGACGCTCACGGGCCTGCGCATCTGGGACGGTATCGCTGACGACTACGTCGAGGCGACGACCATCGCCGTGAGCGAAGGCCGCTTCGTCGCAACGAACGGACACCCGCGCCGCGACCTGCGCGGCCTGACGGCCATTCCCGGACTCATCGATGCACACGTGCACATGGTGCTCGATCCGGACATTCACGACGCGCTTGCACATGGCAAGCTCGACCCCGACGCGGAGCTGGCCGCCATGGCGGTGCGTGCACGTTCGATGGTCGAAGCGGGAATCACGACGGCGAGAGATTTGGGCGGCGGTCGTTTCCTGGAACTCGAGTTGCGCGATCGCATCCGGCGCGGCGAGTTGCTCGGTCCGCGCCTCTTGTGCGCGGGTCAGCCGGTCACCTCGCCGATGGGCCATTGCCACTTCTGGGGCGGCGAAGCTGCGGATCTCGATGCGGCGCTCTCGGTGATCGCGCGGCAGGCGGACCATGGTGTCGACCTCATCAAGGTGATGGCGACCGGCGGCAACATGACCAAGGGGTCCCGGCCGAAGGACAGCCAGTTCGACGGCGCAACCCTCGCCGCAATCGTTGCCGAGGCCGGGAGGCGCGGCTACCCCGTTGCGGCGCATTGCCACGGCACCGAAGGCATCGGGCTCGCGGTTGCTGCGGGTGTCGCCACCATCGAGCACTGTTCCTGGGTTGGAGAGGCCGGCTGGGCTCGCGCCTACGACCCCGTCATCGCGGCCGCGGCTGCCGCGGCCGGCATCTGGGTGTCTCCGACGGTGAATTCCGGCTGGAAGCGTTTCCTCGGCCGTGGCGATGAACACGAGACCCAGCGCAAGGCGAACTTTGCCGCCATGCGCGCAGCGGGCGTGCGTCTCGTCGCCTCGACGGATGCCGGGATCCCGAACGTGCGCCACACGGATCTTCCGAATGCGCTACCGGTGTTCGCCGAGATCGCGGGCCTCAACCCTCGGGATGCGCTGCGCAGTGCAACGTCCGACTGCGCCCATGCGCTCGGGCTCGCGCACGAAACGGGCTCGATCGCCGATGGGCGGAGCGCCGACCTCGTGTTCGTGGAGGGTGATCCGCTCGCCGACTTGTCGTGCCTCGCGTCGCCGGTCGCGGTCATGGTCCGCGGGCAATGGGTCGTGCGTCCCCCGAACTAGGAGACTGTCCCCGGAGCAGGAGACTGTCCCCGGAGCAGGAGTGATCGGCGGGCGGTGTTCTAGCCGCGGGCGGCTTTCGGCCGGTTCGTGGCGTCGATTGCGTCGGTGGGGTTCGGTGCATCGGTCGCAGTGCGATGCGCCGCGTCGTCCGAGTGCTGCGGCTGCGATGGCGCGCGCTGCATCCAACGCCGGATCAGCTGACGCTCCGCGTCGGTGCGGGCCATGTTCTGCAGTTGCTCTTCCAAGGTCATCTTTGCGGTTTCGTTCCCAACGGCTTCCGATACGACGTTTGGAGTGTGCAACCCCTCAGCTGAACGAAAGCTTAAGCCGCCGATTTTCTAATCTGGCGCCAATCTTGCGGCGTCACGCGGAGACCCGCGCTCCGCCCAGTTTGCGCGCCAGCCACGCCGCGAACTCCGGCGCCGCCAGCGGTTTCGCCAGCCAGTACCCCTGCAGGTAGTCGCAGCCGAGCTTCTTCAGGTCGTCGGCCGTCTGCTGGTCTTCCACCCCCTCGGCGACCACCTTGAGGGAGAACGTGTGCGCGAGGTCGATGATGCTCTTCACGATCCGGGCGTCGGCGTCGGATTTCCGCATGCGGCTGACGAAGCTGCGGTCGATCTTGAGTTCGTCCGCGGGAATGTCGCGAAAGTGCGAGAACGACGAGTAGCCGGTGCCGAAGTCGTCGATCGAGACCCGTACGCCGAGCCCGCGGAGAGTGCTCAACAGCGCGAATGCCTGATCGCGGTTGTGGGCGATGCCGCTCTCGGTGACTTCCAGGGTCAACCGGCCGGCAGGGAGATCGAAGATCGCGAGCGCGTCGCGGACCACCTGTACGATTTCGTCGTCGCCGAGCAGGTTTGGCGCGACGTTGACCGCCACGCCAAGATCGCCCGGCCAGGTGCGGCAGTGGGACACCGCGGCCTTGATGGCGAACCACGTGAGCGGGCGGATCAGCTGCGAGCGCTCCGCGCTGGGAATGAACTCGTCCGGTGGCACCACGCCGTGCTTGGGTGAATGCCATCGCAACAACGCTTCTGCCCCGATGATCGTGCCATAGCCGGCGTGGCACTTCGGCTGGTGAAAGACACTGAACTGACCATCGGCCAGGGCCTCTTCGATCTGGCGCTGAAATGCCCAGTCGATCCCTTCGCCGAGCGGAGCTGAAGCGTCGGCGAGCACCCAGGTCCGTTGCGACTCCTGAGCCTGGCGCAGTGCCGATTCGGCGCGGCGCAGCAGGTCTTCGGGACTCGCCGAGGCCCCGTCCGCAATGACGAAACCTGCGTTGACGGACACTTTGACCTGGTCGGCCAGAACTTCGATCGGCGCGTCGAACAAACGCTCGATCTTGTTGGCAGCGAGTGCCAGATGCTGTTCGTTGGCGAGCCCGCGCATGACCAGCACCATCTTGTGAGGGTCCATCTCGAGCATTGAATCGTTGCGACGGACCATACTGCGAAGTCGGTCCTGAAATTCCTCCAGCAGCAGGTTGGCGCTCTCGTAGCCGATCAGCTCGTTGATCTGTGCGAGCCGGTCCAGACGCACGAGGCACAGCGCGGCGACACCCGTCTTCGACGGCTGAATCGCCGTGCGCAGATTGTCGATCAGGTCGCGGTGATCCATGTGCGGAGTGCCCTAGAGGTAGAACTCTTCGGCCTCGATGCCGTACGACCCCGGCGCCAGCTCCTTGGCGATCCACAATCCGGCGCCCCGGTTCGCGGTCGCCTCCAGGCTCAGCAGGTCGATGACCGCGAAGTCCGAGCAGCGCCGTTTGTTGCTGTCGAGAACGACCATCACCTTCGGCTTCAGCCGGCGACTGGCATTCTGCGCGATGACGATGGCGACCTCGCCGCTGTTGAGTTCCACCAGCGAACCTGTCGGGAACAGGCCCACGGCCTGCATGAACTGCTCGACCAGTTCGCTCTGAAACTTCACGTTCTTCAGATCGGAGAGCTCCTGAATCGCCTCGAATGACGATCGGGCCTTCGCATACGGGCGTGGCGTGATCATCGCATCGTAGGAATCGGCGATGCCGGCGATGCGGGCGAGGAGCGGGATCTCCACGTCTTTCAGCCCATCTGGATAGCCGGATCCATCGTGACGTTCGTGGTGAGACGCAATAATGGCGAGCACCTCGGGCGTCACGTCCGCCTGCTTCACGATCTTCAGGGAGTGCTCCACGTGCAGGCGAACGGTGTCCATCTCGCCGGCATTGAGTCGTTCGGGTTTTGCGAGCAAGCCCGGGTCGACGTTGATCTTGCCGACATCGGTGAGGGCCGCGCCCAGGGCCAGCGACTTCAGCGTGTCCTTGTCGAGACCCAACTGGCGGCCGAGGATCGCCGACCACACCGCGGTCGACAGACAGTGGCTGTAGGTGTAATCGTCCTTCTTCTTGATGCGCACCAGGGCGGCGAGTGCGTCGCGGTTGCGGAGAATGCTGTCGATCAGCGGATTGATCGTCTTCACCACCGCCACGATGTCGAGTGGGGCGCCCTTTCGCAGCCGATCGAACACGCGGCCGATCGCGACATTGGCGCTCTCGTAGTCCACCTCGACGGTGAGGAACTCGTCCCTCATCGCTACCGTGTCGGTGTAGGTGATGCGGCGCGTCGACTTTGGGGTCGGTTTGCGATGCTTCAAGGGCACGCGTTTGACGCGCCGCGGATCGACGTAGACGTAGCTGCAGTACTCGGCGAGGGTATCGATGTCCGCGCGGGCCTCGATGTAGAACCCCTGCAGCGCGTACGGGGTCTCGAGCCAGGGCCTGTCGAGTTGGGCGACGTACATGCCCACTTCGAGCCGATCGACCGCGACTTCGATGAGGTTGGTTTGGGGGCTGTTCATCGATTAAGGCTAGTTCACCGTACGCCATCGTGATGAGTACTGGGACACGGTTTCATTTTCGCCTCACACTCACTGGTATCATGGCGGGCTCAAAGGAGTCGACCGATGACCCAGGCGCAGCTGACGTTCACCTTCGAAGAGCTCATGACCGAGGACCCCTACGAGACGGCGCTGATCGAGGGCGGTGTGCGTTGTCACGGGGGCTACATCGACGGTGAGTACGTTTCGCCCCGTGGCGCCGTGCGGCGGCCCGCCATTGCTGCCTGGCGGGAGCAACTCG
>JBFKCZ010000011.1:0-16203 GCA_041620035.1 Pseudomonadales bacterium | reverse complement strand
GTCCCCGGAGACGGTGAATGTCCCCGGAGCATAGTCTCCGTCTCCGGGGACAGTCTCCCGGGTCAGGACGGCAGGCCGCGAATCGGTAACCCCGCCGCTTCGTAGCAGCGGTCGATCAGGCGCATCTGCTTCACCGCATCGTCAGGGCCGGTCAGTAGAGGGGCGTCCATGGTCACCGCATCGATGAATGCATCGAGCTGGTAGCTGTAGGTCGGTCGCCGGTCGAGCTCTTCGGACTTCTTGACGCCGCCGATGTCGGTTTCGATCGCGTGGCCCATCTGCGGTGCCAGCGGATTGCGGACGAACATCTCCCCTCGCGTGCCGGTGACCTTGAGGTGAGCGCGGAATTTCACCTCGGGCCGCATGTCACCGGACGCGGTGGCTTCGATGCCGCTCGCGAACTTGAGTGTCGCCTTCAGGTAGACATCGACCTTGGCCGGCCCCTCTTCCGCTACCGCCGTGACTTCGACCGGCTCTTCGCCGGTGATGTGGCGACACCAGGAGATCGGGTAGCAGCCGATATCCATGGTCACGCCACCGCCAGTTGCGTACACCATGCGGATGTCGTTCGGGTCCTTCACCGGCACGTCGAAACGAGCCTCGATGGCCCGCACTTGCCCGAGCGCACCCGAATCCACGATCGACTTGGCGCGTTTGAACACGGGGTGATAGCGATAGTGAAACGCGTCCATCAGCACCAGGCGCGTTTCCCGCGCCACCGCCGCCATCTCTTCCGCTTCGCGCGCATTCGAGGCAAACGACTTCTCACACAGCACATGCTTGCCGGCGCGCAGCGCCTTGATCGTCCATTCGTGGTGCGCCGAAATCGGCAGCGGGTTGTAGACGGCGTCGATCTCCGGATCACGAATCACGTCGTCATAACTCGTATGCACGACCGCGATGGCGTGCTTCTGCGCGAACGCCACCGCACGGCCACGGTCGCGCGCAGCCACACAGTGCACGATCGCGCGCTCATCGCCCGCGCAGGGCGCGATCAGCGCCCCCGGTGTGATTCTCGCCGCACCCAGAACACCGAACCTCAGCACCGGATCTGTCGCCATGCGCATTCCCCCCTCCGAAGAGTGTTGTCTACCACACGCCTCGGCGAATACGAAGCACGGGACGCGTGAACTCGCGTATTCTCTGACGCGATGTCACACCCCACTCCTTCAAGCTTCTGGTCATACCTGCGCACGAAGGAGATCGACTTCGTGCCCTCGCCTGCGCTGCGGTGGTGGCTGCTCGGCCTCATCGTGCTGGGATGGGCGGTGGAGCAGTACGAGGCGCTCAAGACCGGTCCGGTACTCGTCTACATCCTCGCCGAGTTCGACAAGTCGCTCGTCGAATGGGGTTATGTCGCCGCGATCGGCGGTCTGGTCTACAGCGCCGGGGCCGCGATCCTGAGCCGCATGGCGGATCGCTTCGGTCGCCGCCCGCTCATGATCTGGCCAGTAGCGTGCTACGCAATGATTTCCGTGTTCGGCGCACTCGCGCCAAGCTTCGTGGCACTCGCCATGCTCGCCTGGGCGGGCACATTCATGATGGCGGGAATGAATCCGGCGGTGCACGCGGCTTCACGCGATTTAACGCCCCGCATGGGACGCGCCATGGTCTACGCCTGGGTGTCGCTCGCGTTCACCATCGGTGCACTGATGTCCACGACGATCGCTGCCCAAACGCTGCCGATATGGCCGGGCTGGCGGTCGCAGTACTGGATTGGAGCTGTACTGGGTGGCGTCACCGCGTTGATCATCTATCTGTTCTATCGCGATCTGTCGGCACGGGTGCGTGGCCGGGTTGCGACGGACGCCCTCGCCGTGGTTCCGGTGGTCGAAGCGCCGGCTGCCACATCGCACTATGACGACGGCCGCGTGGTCTATCGCAGTCCGCGCTTGTGGCTGCTTTCATTCACCATCGTGTTCTGGTCGCTCACGTATGTTTCGGTATCGGGGTACGTGCCGACGTACCTGACACAGCACTATCAGATCGAACCCGCGCGCGCGGCCGGCATCACCTCCTACTTCTGGATCGTGTTCACGGGCAGTGTGTTTCTATCGGGATGGCTGTCGGATCGACTGCGCATCCGCAAGACGGTCACCGCGTTCGGCGGCATCACCACCGGCACCTGTTTCCTGATCGGCGCCAACCTGCCGCTCGATACATCGCATACGAGTCTCGTCGTCGTGTGGTCGCTCACCGGTTTCTTCGCGGGGTTCATCTACCCCGCATGGTGCGCGCTCTACAGCGAAACCGCGGAAAGTATCAGTCCACACGGCGTGGGGCGCGCGTTCGGCATCACGGCAACCCTGGGGCCGATCGCCGGCCTGTTTCTCAACCTCGGGCTGCCGCAGGTGGTGCTCCACTTCGGCTGGCCCACCTGGATGACCATCGCGGGCGCTTGTTGTTTCGGCGCAGCCGTGCTCGTATCGTTCGGCGAAGGACCGTGGTGGGTATCGAAGGCGAATCGCATATCCGACGTCGCCGCAACACCCGCCGCCACGCAGACATAGGGTCGGAGTCGCCGCTGTGGGAGCGGGCTTGCCCGCGAACAGTTCGCGCCCAAAGGGCGCTCCCACACGCTTCGATCCAAGGTCAACGACGTCTACAACGGGGAGACTCACAATGTTCGATCTCATCATCAGGAACGGCCGCATCATCGATGGCACCGGCGCAGACGAGCGTACCGGTGACATCGCGATCAAAGATGGCCGCATCGCGGCGATCGGCACCGTCGATGGCCAGGCGCGCGAGACGATCGATGCCACGGGTCGCGTCGTCAGTCCGGGCTTCGTCGACGTGCACACGCACTACGATGCGCAGGTGTTCTGGGACGGCACGCTGAGCCCTTCGTGCTATCACGGCGTGACCACCATCTTCGGCGGTCACTGCGGTTTCAGCATCGCGCCGCTCTCCAAGGATGCCGCGCCTTACCTGCTGCGCATGCTGTCGCGTGTCGAAGGCATGCCCGAGAACAGCCTCGAAGCCGGCGTGCCGTGGGACTGGGAAAGCTTCGGTGAGTATCTCGCCAAACTCGACGGCAAGCTCGGGGTCAACGCCGGGTTCATGGCCGGGCATAGCGCGATTCGGCGCGTGGTGATGGGTGAGCGCGCGGTGGGCCAGAAGGCGACCGCCGATGATCTCGCCCGCATGAAAGCCTTGCTCGCGCAATCGCTCGCGCAGGGCGCGATGGGCTTCTCTTCCACCATTTCGCCTACCCACAACGATGCCGACGGCAATCCGGTGCCGTCGCGGCATGCATCGCGGGAGGAACTGATCGAACTCGCTCGGGTGTGCCGCGACTACCCAGGTACCTCTCTCGAATTTTTGCCCGCGGTTGGCCGTTTCTCCGACGACATCAAGCAGCTCATGTCGGATCTGTCCACCTCGGCCCAGCGTCCGCTCAACTGGAATGCACTGAACGCGGGTGACCCGGAAACGATGGCGAATCAGCTCTCGGCATCCGATCTCGCGCGCGCCAACGGCGGCGACGTGCGCGCCCTGACGATTCCGCAGCCCATCACACTGCGCATCAATCTGTTCACCGGGTTCGTGTTCGATGCACTCACCGGATGGGATGAACTGTTCCGCATGTCGGTTCCGGAACGGATGAAGGTGTTGGCCGATCCCGACCGCCGCCGCGCCCTCGACCACAGCGCCCGTTCCAGCGGACCGCTGCGCGGGCTTGCCGACTGGGGCCGGCTCACGGTGCATTCCGTGCACGATCCGAAATACAAGCATCTCGAAGGCCGTGCGATCGCCGACCTCGCCGCAGAACAGGACAAGTCGCCGTTCGACGCCATGCTCGACATCGCCATCGCAGACGGACTACGCACGGCATTCATGCCACCGCCCGTCGGCGGCGACGCGGCGCTCTGGCAGGTGCGTGGCAAGCTCTGGGCGGACGATCGAACGGTCATCGGTGCATCCGATGCCGGCGCACACCTCGACATGATCGATACGTTCGCGTTCTCCACTCAGGTGCTCGGCAACGGCGTACGCGAGCACCGCGCGATGCCGCTGGTGCAGGCCATCCATCAGCTGACCCAGGTGCCGGCCGAACTGTTCGGCCTGCGCGAACGCGGTGTGCTGAAGACGGGTTGGCATGCCGACATCGTGGTGTTCGACCCCGACACGGTCGCCTCCGGCCCGGTGCACATGCGAGCGGACCTGCCGTGTAACGAACCGCGCATCTACGCCGATGCCCATGGCGTCGATCACGTCTTCGTGAACGGCGTACAGATCGTTCGCAATGGCGAGCACACCGGGAAGCTGCCTGGAACCGCACTGCGGTCCGGCAAAGACACCTACACGCCCGTGATGGCCAAGGGTCGCACCGCAGCGACGGCGGCTTCCGCATGAGTCTGCCGCGTGAACTTGCGCTGACCCCGGGTCAGATCGAAGAGCTGATGGCTACGCAGTGGAACATGCGCATCGCCACCATCGGGCCGGCCAACCGCATCAACCTCACACCGATGTGGTTCGGCTGGAGCGGCGGCCGCATGTACTTTTACGGCCGCGGTCAGAAAGTCGTCAATCTGCGCCGCAACCCGATGTGCACGGTCATCGTCGACCGCAACGAGAAGTTTCCCGAACTGCAGGCCGTGATGATTCAAGGCCAGGGACACGTGCTGGAAGACGCCGCCGCCGAAGCCGCGGACCCGCACCTCGCGGAGGCCCGCGTGCAGATGGGCATCAAGTACAACGGCGGTCACGGCCGTCCCGCAGCAAAGGATCCGCCGCCCAACAATGCAACCGCGGGTGGCCGGAATCGCCGCTGGGTGGTCGTCGTGCCCGATCAGATCGTGACCTGGGACAACTTCAAGCTGCCGCTGCTCGCCAAGGCAGCCAGGAAAGGCTAGACGACGATCGCTCCTGATTCGATGCGTGCCGCGCGCCCGCAGAATTCTTCGGTCTGCATGGCACGCATGAGGTCTTCGTCCTGGGTGCTGACCCAGACACGCTCGCCGCCGGGCGCGCGACCCGCGCCGTGACCAATGCTCGGTCGAGCATCGGCATACATCGTTGTGTAAAACTCGACGGTCACCGCCCCTTCATGTGCGCCTTGCCGTCGAACTCGAAGCGCAGTTCGGCAGAATGCGGCCCAGGAGGTGACATTTCCGAGCGCGACGCCTCAGCCAACTGACCATACGCAACATCCGGCCGAACCTGCGGCTGCGGCAATGGCAGCGAGTTCGGTCAGTGTCATTGACAGCGCGCTACGATTGCGGCACGAATCACTGGAGTAGCCGCACGTTCGTCAGTGTGCCGCCCCAGCCGCCGTCTCAATGCGCTCAATCAATGGGCAGAACTCATCGCCAGCCGCTTCGTCGATGCTCAGTTCGCGCCACACTGTCATCGCCCTTCTGATTCGGGCATCTGTCGCCTTGAGTTCATCGAGTTGAACATTGATCGCGCTCAGACGTCGCGCCACCATGGCACGCACCTGCAAGCAGGGCGATTCGCCTTCCTCGATCAGTTCGAGAATCTCTTTCACATCGCCAATCGTCAGACCCAATGCTTGTGCCTGACGGGTGAACGTTACGCGGTGCAGATCATCCTCGGTGAACAGGCGGTAGTCGTTGTCGGGTTCTCGCCTTGGATGCAATAGCCCGATGCGCGAGTAGTAGCGGACCGTGGCCGGTGTCACCCCTGCGTGACGCGCCACATCGGCGACGCGCAGGTAGGCAGGCTTGCTTTGCGTAATCGTACCGATCGCCATCGCTCAACGTCCGTCACCGAATGAGCTCAGATTGCCGCAATCCCCGTGCGCGTCGACCCGTATATATACGTAGTAAGCGCCCTGCTCTAGCGCGTCTCCGCTCGCGGCGCGTCTCCACCCAGGCGCCGACGTTCCATCAGCATGTAGAAGACGGGAAAGAGCATGAGCGCCAACACAATCAGCGACAGCAGCCCACCAAACATCGGTGACGAAATGCGCTTCATGACGTCACTGCCGATGCCGGTGGCGATCATCACCGGCACCAGCCCCAGGATGTTCATTATCACAGCCATCAGCACCGGTCGAAGCGAGCGTTCGGCACCCTCAATCGTCGCATCGACGAAGTCGCGGTCAGTCAGCAGTCGCGCTTCGGCTCGATAGCGGCCCCAGGCTGCATCGAGGAAGATCACCATGATCGAGCATGCCTCGACGGCGACCCCGACCAATGCGATGGCCCCCGCCCACACCGCCACGCTCATGTTGTAATCGAGTACCCACATCAGCAAGATGCCGCCAGTGAGCGACAGCGGCACGGACAGCATCACCATCAGGGTCTTCGACGTGGA
Source organism: Pseudomonadales bacterium (assembly GCA_041620035.1). Classification (GTDB taxonomy): domain Bacteria; phylum Pseudomonadota; class Gammaproteobacteria; order Pseudomonadales; family Azotimanducaceae; genus SZUA-521. The sequence goes on along the minus strand of JBFKCZ010000011.1, from coordinate 9,918 downwards.
CCGCAGACTCATATAGAGCACAGAAAAAATCAGGACCAGTGTCAAAGGCAGGACGATCGTGAGCCGGTCCCGCACACGCTCCAGGTATTCGTACTGCCCCGTCCACTGCAATACGTACCCAGTCGGCAGATCGACCTCACGGGCCACTGCATCTTTGGCCTCGGCGACGTAGCTGCCAACATCGCGATCACGCAGGTCGACGTAGACATAGCTGGCCAGCGCGCCATTTTCATCCAGAATCATCGCGGGGCCGGAAGCGGTGACGATGCGCCCGAGCTGTCCGAGAGGCATGTGCGTGCCAGTAGGTGTGTAAACCAGCACTCGCGAGAGCAACTCGAGATTGTCGCGCAGCTCTCGCGGGTAACGCACGTTGATGGTGTATCGCTCCCGGCCATCGACCGTCTGCGAAATCGTCATGCCACCGACAGCCGTCTCGAGCACCCGCTGTACGTCGCCAACGGTGAGACCGTAACGCCCCAACAGGCTGCGATCTGGTTCGAACTTCACGTAGTAACCACCCGCGACGCGTTCAGCGTATGCGGATTTCGTGCCCGGCACTTTCTGCAGTACGGTTTCGACATCGCGGCCGATACGCTGCACGACTTCGATGTCCCGACCGAGCACCTTGACACCGACCGGTGTCCGTATGCCGGTGGTCAACATGTCGATCCGGCCACGCACAGGCTTGGTCCACGCACGGTTCATGCCTGGAATCGCCACGGCCCGATCCAACTCGTCGATGAGGCGATCGTCAGTCATACCCGCTCGCCATTGATCTCTAGGTTTTAGCTCGATCGTGAACTCGAGCATCGACAATGGTGCGGGGTCCGTCGATGTGTCGTACTTTCCCGCCTTGCCGAACACCGACTCCACTTCGTGCACGGACTTCAGCGCCACACTTTGGCGTGACAGTGAGTCCGAGACCGCAGTAACCGAGATACCTGGCTCAGTGACCGGCATGTACAGAAGGCTGCCTTCCCACAAGGACGGCATGAACTCCGACCCCAACCTCGTGAACAGATAGCCCGCGCCTGCCGCCAGCAGCGCGAAGACGATCACGACGGTAGCCGAGTGACGTAGTCCCGCAGCCAGCACGGGGCGATATGCGCGCAGGAGGATACGGTTCAAGGGATTGTCGGACTCCGGGCGAATTCGGCCGCGGATGAAATACTCGGCCAGTGCCGGTACCACCGTGACAGACACTACAGCGGCAAATACGATCGCAAACGTCTTCGTATAGGCGAGCGGATGGAACAGTTTGCCCTCCTCGGCGGCCAGCGCGAAGATCGGCAGAAACGAGATCGCGATGATGAGCAGCGCGCTGAACAGTGAGGGTCCTACTTCCTGGCAGGCTTCCTGCACCAACACCCTTCGTGGCCGCGTTTCACCGGGCGTCGCCAGCTTCTTGTGCACGTTCTCGACGATCACTACCACCGCATCGACGATGTCGCCGGCGGCCAGTATCAATCCACCGAGCGACATGATGTTCAAGCCGATCCCGAGGTAGTACGTCGGCACGAATGACATCAGAATCGACAGCGGCAGCACGAGGATCACCAGCGCGGCGCTGCGCAGGTGAAACAGAAACGCAAGGACTACCAGCGACACGACCACGATCGCTTCGATGAGTGCCTCGCTCAACGTATTGATTGCCTTACGAATTACGGTGGAGCGGTCGTAGACGACTTCCAGTTCGATACCCGGCGGAAACGAGGACCGTAGCTCCGCCAGCCGCTGCTTCACTGCATCGATGACACGCGAGACGTCCTCGCCCTGGCGCAGCACCACGACGCCGCCCACCGTGTCACCCTCGCCGTTCCAATCCGCGATGCCGCGCCGAATGTTCGGCCCGAGCACGACGCGTCCGAGATCTGCGACCGTGATCGGTCGACCATCGACGCCAACGCCGACGGCCACGCTTTCGATGTCCGCCGGCGAACGTACGTAACCGAGACCCAGTACGTAGTGTTCGCGCTCGGTCAGTTCGATGGTGCGGCCGCCGACATCCTGATTGCTGTCGCGAATCGCACTGATCACGGTCGCGAGTGAAAGATTGAGCGTTTGCAGTCGATTCGGGTCGATCTCGACTTGATACTGCTTCTCGAAGCCGCCGACGCTGGCCACTTCCGCGACGCCCGGGATGGCGCTCAACCAATAGCGCAGGTACCAGTCCTGGAACGTACGGATCTCGGCAAGGTCGTTTTGACCCGTTCGATCGACGAGCGCGTACTGAAACACCCAGCCAACACCCGTGGCATCGGGACCGATGGTGGGGGTCACACCATCCGGTAAACCTCGATTGAGTTTCGAGAGGTACTCGAGGGTGCGCGAGCGAGCCCAATAGATGTCGGTGCCATCCTCGAAGATGACATACACAAAAGACATCCCGAACATGGAGAAGCCACGCACCGTATCAACGCGTGGCGCGGACAACATCGACGTCACAATCGCATAGGTGATCTGATCCTCGATCAGATCGGGACTACGGCCCATCCACTCCGAGTAGATGATGACTTGAGTCGGCGACAGATCCGGCAAGGCGTCGATGCGAATGTCGCGCAAACACCACGCGCCCCACAGCGACAGGACAACAGCCACCACCACCACGAGCCGCGCGTTACGCCCCGAGAAGTCGATGAGAGCGGCGATCATGGTTGCTTCGGTGGCGCGCCATGACCCGCACCGCCATGGCCGGCGCCCACGGCGTCGCCACGGTCGATCGCGGCCCTGAGCTTGCTCTCCGCATCGAGCAGGAAGTTCGCGCCGGTAACCAGTTCTTCGCCCGCAGAGACACCCGCCACCACGACGAATCGCCGGCCGACACGAGGCCCGGTTTGAATTTCACGTGGCTCGAATGCCGCCGCACTGGTGCGCACGAACACGAGCTTGCGTTGTCCCGTGTCGATCACACTGTCCTCCGGGATCGTGAGCTGCGTCCCCAGCGACTTCGACAGCTCAACGGTCGCGTACATCCCAGGCTTGAGTGCGCCCTGGGGATTGTCGACTTCAATGCGTGCCGTACCGGTGCGGGTTTGGGGATCGACATCGGGATAGATGAAACTGACCCGCCCGGGGTGACGATGCGACGGGTCGTAGGTGAGCACTACATCGGCGCGATCCCCCACACCGACGATTCGCAGATCGGCTTCGTACAGCGTGGCCAACACCCACAGCCGCGCGAGATCTGCGAGATGGTAGAGGTGGACATCCGGCGTCACGTACAAGCCGCGGATCGCATTCTTCTCCACGACGTACCCGCTGATCGGTGATTCGAAGGTGATAGTTCGCTTGGGTGCGCGACGTTTGGTGATCAGGCGAATCTCACGCTCGGGCACTCCGAAGTAGCGCAGCCGGGTGAGTGCGGCCTCGGCGACTTCCCGGCCCGGTTCGCCGATGGCGAGCGCAGCGACGTATTCGCTTTGCGTGGTGACGAGATCCGGGCTGTACAGGTCGAACAGCGGCTCGCCCTTGCGCACAGTCTTGCCGATCGAATCGACATGGATCTCCTCGATCCAACCACTGACTCGTGTGTGGAAGTGGGTTTCCTTTCCCTCATCGGTTTTCAGCACGCCCGGTGCGCGCACGTCATAGCTCAACGGCTCCATGGTCGCACGCACGGTCTTGATGCCCATGCGCGCTTGCTGTGCCGGTGCAATCTCAACGGGTACCCGGTCCTCAGCCGGGTGGCCCGCTTCATGGGCTTCGTTTTGGGCAGCAGTGGCTGCCCATGCAGGAACGGTCAGCAACAAGAGTACCGCCGATGCAGACGTACGCATCACATGTTTCCCATGCCGCGCGAAGACGGTTCACTGCCCATGTCCTTGGGGCGTGCAGCAGGGCCGGCCATACCACCCTGCCCCATCCCTGCCGCGCTGCCGCCGCCGGACATGCCAGCGCGGCCGGACATGGTTGCCGCACCGCCCATCGACTCGGTTGCAAACACCATGGGCGCCGACGGCGCGAAGCGCTTCAACGGTGGCTGCGACAGCAGCTCACGGCGGCGCAGTTGCGCGAGTTCCACATCGATACGGGCCGCCAGCAGTTCCAGATCCTGAGCAAGGCGAATCATCGCGAGATTCAACAGACTCGTGAGGGGCGCCATGCCTGCCGTGTACGCTTCCTGGACGGAGGCAAGCGCCAATTTCGTCTCGGGAATCACGGTCGACTCATAGAGGCGAACGATATCCTGCGCGCTTCGATGCGCAACCTCCGCCTCCTTGAGCTCAGCGCGCAGTCGATTCTCGATCGCGCGCTTTTCGGCGAGGGCCACCGATCTCTCCTGTTCTGCTGCGCGCACCAGGTTGGCCTGCTTGCGATAACTGAAAATCGGTAGATTGATACCGACCATGACACCCCACGTCGAGCGCTCGTTCATCGCATCACGGTCGGACACCATGCCCTGCACCATCAGGTCCGGGTAGTACGCGAGGCGTGCCAGATTGGCTTCCTCCTGGGCGACATCCGCGAGCTCCGCGAGTGCGAGCGCCTCCGGTTGGGCAGCGATCGATGCCGGCGCCGCCAGCGCCTCGTTCGGCTCGAATCTCGCCACGAGTGCACCGACCGGCGAGTCGGGCTCCCGCGACCTGAGCTCGTTCAAAACTGCGTCGAGCGCAGAGGCGTCGCGCCGAAGCCGCAATCGGTCGGTTTCGAGAATGCCGAGCTGCGTCTTCGCCAGTAGCCACTCGTGGTGGCCGCTCCGACCCGTCATGTATCGGCTGCGACTGGCCTCGATCTGTGGCAGCAACAAATCCCGTGTCTGCGTGTTCAGTTCGATCGCTTGTTGATTGAAATAGGCACTGAAGAACGCCTGAGTGGCAAACACCACGAGCTGGCGTCGCGTCGTCTCGGCATCCTGAGCCGCAGCAGATGCCTGTGCGTGGGCACGACGCCCACGGGACTCGAGTTTGGCCGGCAGCGGCAGGGTCTGGTTGATCTGGTAGCGCAGCATGCGGCCGCCGCCGTTCATGACCACATCATCCGGGCCCATCGCGAAGAAGGGATCGTCCAACGTGCGCGCGGGCGCGACGCGAAAGCCAAGGGCCATCGCGCGTGCCTGAGCGGCACCCAACGTCGGGTTGCTTTGGACGACCTGCGCGACAAAGTCTTCGACGGACAGATCCTCCCCCGACGCGGATCGGCTCACCAACGCGACGACGAGCAAGGCTGTGCCGAAGCGAACCTTTACCGACCGCGCACAGGCCGCGGACGACTTCGACACGATCAGTGTTTGGTCTTGCGGTGGTCGTGAAGGCGCTTGGTCTCTTTCCGCTGTGCCTTCATCTGATCCATCATGTCGCCCATCTTCTTGTGCATCAGTTCCATCTCGGCGTGCATCTGGTCCAGGTGCTGTTCGAGCAACCGCTCACGCTCGACGGGATCTTCCGTCGCGCGAATACGTTGCATCGTTGCATCCATGTCCTGCATGCCGGCCGTAGTTTCGCTGCCGGCCATGGCGGCCGGTGTGGCAGTCATCATGGCGAAGGTCATCAATAGAACCGGTACCAGCGCTTTCATCGTCGATCTCCAAGTGGGGCTAGAGTCGAACGCACGCTAGAACGTGTACGCAGGTTACAGGTCAAGGCCCCGGCGCGACGGGCAGAGGCGCCAGGGAGGCTCTGGACAAATTACGTGAGGCGGTTGCCGGCCGAATGGTGCTGGACCGCGAAGCACACCGAAGGCAATACCCAGTGCATTGGCAAGGCGTGCGACAAAGGTTCGGCGCCATTGGGCCGCAAACCCTAAGCCTAGACCACGAACGTTCCTGCGCTGATACGCGCTGCGCGCCCGCAGAACTCTTCGGTCTGCATCGCATGCAAAAGATCTGCGTCCTGAGTATTGATCCACACTCGTTCTCCGCCTGCGGTCCGACAGGCCAGGTGGCCGATACTCGGTTCGTCGTTGGCAAACATCAACGTATACGACTCCACCGTCACCGCCCCGTCGTGTGTGGCGAGCGTCGTCCGCGCCGGCAATGCATCGATCTCCGGCTGTACGTTACGCCAACGAAAATCGTGCGCAGGCGGCCGACTCGCGTACACACCGTGCGCATGTTTGTAGAGATTGCCACCGTTCGCCGTGACGAGCCCAATGGTGCCGGGCCGCGCCCGCAGACATTCGACGGTGCGCGCAATGGAGTGCATGACGTAGTTGTTGAGCGGCCCGCCGCCGAACGTGAGGCCACCGGTAACGGTGAGCGGCCGTGATTCGTCGAGCCCCAGTTCCTTTGCAGCGACCTGCACCGCGGAAGGGAAGCAACTGTACAAATCGACGTAGTCGAGTGCGTTCCCGTCGATACCAGCGAGTTCGAGCGCGGTTCGCCCCGTGATGCGAATGCCGGGGGATTCGTAGAACTCATCGCGCACCGAGGCCGAGAAATGGTCGCGACCATCGGCACCAGAAAGCGGATACACCCACCGCGATTCGGCAATGCCGTACCGGCGCGCGGTGTCCACCGAACAGAGAACGAGCGCTGCCGCCATATCCACCGCATTGTTCGAGTTCATGAGCTTCGTGTACGGCACGCTCACCCGCCGATTGGTCGCCGACGGCGTTGCAATCGCCTCGGCGCTGTAGCCTTCACGCAGCCACGCATTCGGGTTGTCAGCGGCGACGTCGCTGAAGCGCGACCACAGCGACGCAACTCGCCTCAAATGCCCGTCGATTGATTCGCCCCGGTGATGACGAATCGCGTTCTCGTACATGGGATACACCTGAATCGCGGTGCGGATGCCGAGCGCGACCTCGTGATCGTGATGTTCCGGCTGCTGATCCTCACCGAAGAGCAGATCCGCTTCACCCGGCGCTTCACGTTCGGTGAGTCGAATGCCGGCTTTCCGCGCCTTGGCGCCGCTGTAGCCGTTTTCCGCACCGGTCAGCAGCACGACGTCGAAGTCGCCGTTCAGAATGGAAAGACAGGACTGCGACAGCACGGTCTGCACGTAGTTGCCGCCGAATGCCGTGCATGCCGTCTGCGCATTCGGCGCACCGATCGCTTCGCGCACCAGGCCCGCCGGATTACGGTAGCGCCATACGCCGCGGATCACGCGCACGGACTGCACGTCGCGCACCAACTGCCTCGAGCCACAATCCGCCGCCGCCAGATCGGCCGCGCGCAGCATCATCTCGATCGGTTCGAGTGCACCATCGGGTCCATCCGGACGATTGACGAACTGGCCAACGCCGACGAGGACCGGGGTACGCGGGTTCATGCGGCTTTCGGCACGACGCCCATGCGCGCCGAGATGGCCTCGGCTTCGTCGAGCCACGAGGTGATGCTCGATTCGATGCCGCGACGCCAGAACGACGGGTCACGTGGATCGAGGCCGAACGGCGCCATGAGTTCCACCGCGGTCTGACTGCCGCCCGCGCGCAGCAGGTTCAGATACATCGGCTCGAACTCATTCCCAAACTCGTCCCGGCGCGCGAACAACGACTGCGTGAAGAGTTCACCGAACGCATACGCATAGACGTAGAACGGGCGCAGGAAGTGACTGACGTAGCTCCAGAGGTTGTCGACATTTTCGTAGGTGAAGAGCTTTCCCGGCGCACCGTAGAACGCGCGCGTCACCTCCATCCATGTCGCACCGAAGTCCTCGACGGTGAGCTTCCCTTCGCGGCGCGCCATGTGCACTTTGCGCTCGAAGTTCGAAAACGAGATCTGCCGGACGACCGTGTTGACGTGATCGGCGCTCTTCTCCATGAGCAGCGCGAGCTTCTGCTCGTCGGAGTTCGTGCCTCTCAAGAGATACTGAAACGTGGTCATTTCACCGAAGATCGACGCCGTCTCCGCGTAGGCCATGGGCGCGCGGAACATCAGGGCGCCCTGTTTCTGCGCCGCGAGAATCCCGTGCACACCGTGGCCGGCCTCGTGGGCGACGGTCATGATGTCGCGTGGCGATCCCAGGTAGTTGAGGAAGTTGTAGGCACGCGGTTCGCCGTTCGGCAGCAGCACGGCGTAATTGAACGCACCGCCCGTCTTGCCCGCGTAGGGCGGCGCATCCACCCACTTGCGCTCCAACATCTGCGCGACCAGATCGCGCAGCGTCGGGCTGAACGACTCGTATGCCGACAACACCGTGTCGATGCATTCGTTCCATGGCACGGTCTTGTCCGCCGAGTAAGGCAGCGGCGCATTGCGGTCCGACCATTTCAACGTCGGTTGCTTCAGGTGCGCTGCGAGCAAGCGATAATAGCGCTGGCCCTGGGCCGCGCCGGCATCCGCGACCGCCTCGTGCAATGCCTCGACCGTGTCGTCGTCGACGCGATTGTTGATGTTCGCGGCACTCATCGGATTGGCATAACCACGCTCGCGGTCCTCGACGTACTTGGCACCGAGGACGACGTTCAGCGTCCGTGCCATCAGCCGATCGAAGCGCTGCCCCGTCAAGCCTTCGCTGAAGGTCTTCAGCGCCCGGCTCCTGCGATCGGCGTCGCGGTCGTTGGAGACCACGTGAAGGATTTCGGGCAGGGTGAGTGGTTTGTCGTCGAACTCGAACCGAAGCTCGGCCTCCATCTCGTCGATGTAGTCGCCCCACTCCGACGGTCCGAACGGATAGCGCAACGTCAGTGCGCGCTCCACATTTTCCTGCAACAGGTAGCGGCGGTTGGCACGGATGTGATCGAGCCAGGGGCGGTGGCGTGCCGCGACGGCATCTTTCTTCAGAATCTCCGCGTACGTCGCATCGTCGATGGCCACGAGCTCGTGTTCGAAGAAGGTCAGATAGTCCGCACTCGCGCGACTCCACGTCTCCTGGACGCTGCCGAGGCGCTGCTGAATGCGCTGATTGCCGGCATCGGTGCTGCGGCGCAGGAACAGATACACCATCAGCTTGTCGGCGAGACAGGACATCTCGGACTGCGCTTCGAGCGCTTTGCCCAGCGTGCGCGTGAGGTTTCCTGCATGGTCGGCGTGGAACTGCTTGGCGAGGCCGATGAGGCGTTCGAGGTCGACACCGATCGCCGGGTCGTCGATGTCGCGGTAGAGATCGGAGAGATCCCAGTGAACGGCTTCGGCGCCGGTAGTCTTGGTCTTGGTCACGATGCGGATTGGATCCTTGGTTTACGAACCCGGCACTCTATCACCGACGCTGTGGGAGCGGGCTTGCCCGCGAACATCTTGTTGATGTCCTTGCATCCGTTCGCGCCCAAGGGCGCTCCGACGACTGCTTCGACAACTTTTGCAACACCTCCAAGGGCGCTCCCACAAAATTTCAACGCAGCCCCGACGCGCCCGGCGCCTGCGCCGCGTTCAGCGCCTGCGATGCCGCCGCCCACTCGAAGTCCTCGAGAATACGCTGATAGCGGCGCTCCACCAGTTTGCGAAAACGCGGGTCGGTGAAGATATAGAGGCGATTGCTGCGGATCGCCTCCACCACGAGATCGCCCACCACACTCGGATCGAGCCCCTGCTTCAGTTCGTCGGGATTGTCCATGAAGGCGACCTGCGACACCTGCGGGCCGAAGCGCTCGGGTCGGTTGCGCGGTGCTTCGTAAATGCGTGTGTTGACGCCGCCTGGACACAGCACCGATGCACCGAACCCGCCCTCGCGACCTTCCTGTCGCAACACTTCCGTCATGCCCACCACCGCGAACTTCGTCGAGTTGTACGGCGCCCAGCCCGCCATGCCGCCGAGCAATCCGGCCATGGACGACGTATTGACGATATGACCCCCCTCGCCCTGGCGTTTGATGTGCGGCACGAAGGCCTGACAGCCGTGCAGCACGCCGAGGAAGTTCACGCCGATGACCCAGCCCCAGTCGCCCTCGTCGCATTCCTCGATGAGCCCACCGGTGCTGACGCCCGCGTTGTTGCAAAGGATGTGCACCCTGCCGAAGCGGGTGATCGTCGCATCCGCGGCCGCGAACACCGAGTCGCGCTGGGAGACGTCGCACACCACGGTGTCGACCTCGGCGCCCTTG
>JBFKCZ010000010.1:0-16232 GCA_041620035.1 Pseudomonadales bacterium | reverse complement strand
GTCGCGGTGAACTGTCGTGCCACGTGTCCGGCCTATCCCACGCTCGGCGACGATGAAAGTTACACGCTCGACGTAACGGCCGATGGCGTTGGCATCGGGGCGAACACCGAATGGGGCGTACTGCGCGCCTTCGCGACCCTCGTGCTCTCGATCGAGGTCGGGCGTACCGCGGTGCGGCTGCCCTTCGTTTCCATCGAGGATGCGCCGCGATTTCCGTGGCGCGGGCTGATGCTGGATCCGGCGCGGCACTTTCTACCGGTCGATGCGCTCCTGCGCACGCTCGACGGCATGGCGCTCGCGAAACTCAACGTGCTGCACCTGCATCTGACCGACGACCAGGGCTTTCGATTCCTTGGTTCGAGCTTTCCCGAACTGGCGACCGCGTCGGGCGATGCGTACTACACGCGCGAAGACATCGAGAGGGTGGTCGCGTATGCCGCAGACCGGGGCATCCGCATCGTGCCGGAAATCGACATGCCTGGGCACTGCACGAGCTGGCTTGCTTCACATCCGGAGTGGAGCACACAAGGAGAGCGCAGCCCGCCGTCCACCCGATTCGGTGTGCACAAGCCGTGTCTCGACCCGTCGAACGACGCAACGTACGCCGCGATCGATCGCCTGCTCGGCGACGTCGCGGACGTATTCCCGGACCATTTCATCCACATCGGCGGCGACGAGGTGCATCCGGCCTGGTGGACGGAGAGCGACGAGGTCAGGCGCTACATGGCATCGATCGGTGCCGACGATCTCACGGCATTGCACGCGCACTTCAATGCGCGTGTCGGTGCCACGGTGACTCGCCTCGGCAAACGCATGGTGGGCTGGGACGAGATTGCCCATCCCGCGGTCGCTCGCGACACGGTCGTGCAAAGCTGGCGGGGCGCGGCGTCACGAGATCGCGCCATCGAGCAGGGCTTCGACTGTGTATTCTCCGCGGGTTACTACCTCGATCTGTTCTATCCCGCCGACATTCACTACGCATTCGATCCGGGTGCGACCTCGGATGCGTTGGCGGAGGTCGAACGGCGGATGCGGGCCGATCCGCGCCTTGCCCACGTCCGCGACGGCTTGAGCTGGGCGACGGAGTTCAATGCCGCGGCGCAAACGGAGGAAATCGTCGATGGCGCGTCGGGTACGCCGCGGGGGCGCGTGCTCGGTGGCGAAGCCTGTCTGTGGAGCGAGATCGTCGATGCAACGACACTCGACTTGCGCCTCTGGGAACGCCTGCCTGCGGTCGCGGAACGGCTCTGGTCATCCGCGGATTGCATCGAGGTTGCGCGCATGCGCACGAACCTCGGCAGGTTCATGGTGGGATTACGGCGCTTCACGGCCATCGACGTCGAAGATCAGCGCCGGCAAGCCCTTCAGGCAATGGGGCTGACCGACCGCGACCAGCGCGATCTCGCGCCGCTGCTCAATGCCGTCGAGTGTGTGAAGTGGTATGCACGCCTCTTGGGCGAGCGTGCACTGCGGGCGCGCGTGGAAGGGTCGACCGCGGTCATGGAGCGCCCCTATCGCGTCGACACGCCACTCGATCGGTTTGCCGACGTGCTGGCCGTCGAGAGTCCGGCCGCACTCGAGGTCGCCGCACTGGCCGCACGGCTGCAGCGCGAACCCGATCACGCCGCGACGCGTCGCAGGCTCACGGCGATCGCGCGCGCCTGGCGGAAGCACGCCGAACGGTTTGCTGCAATCGCTGGGCGCGTCCGCGGTCTGCACGAACTCGAACCGATGTCCGCCCGACTCGTCGAGCTTGCCGACATCCTCGATCGGGCCGTGGCGGGCCGCAGCGAAGAAGCCGATGCGATCCGCATACGGGAGATCGCCGTTCCCGCCGGTGAGTACGTGCTGGCCGCGTCGCATGCCGTGGCCGAACTGGTGACGACCCCTTGAGCGATCTGTTGGACGTTGCGGCGGAATTCGCGATCGACGAGGCGGTCGCCGGGATCGACGCGTTTGGCTCCGGTCACATCAATGACACGTGGCAGGTGACCGGTGCGACCGGGTCGCGCTACGTGCTGCAGCGCATCAACGCGCGGGTGTTCGCCGACCCGGCCGGCGTCGCCCGCAACACCAGCGCCGTGTGTCGCCACGTGCGCAATCTCATCCCGGCCCTGGTACCCGGGGTCGTGCCCACGTCGGCGGGTGAGGCCGGACTGACGACGGAGGCGGGCGTCTATCGAATGATGACCTTCGTGGCAGGCGCTGTTGGCGCGCCACCCCTGAGCAAGCCCGCCGCGCATGCGGCCGGTGCCGCATTCGGGCGGCTGCAGCGATGTCTCGCGGACTACGACGCAAGCCGGCACGTCACGCCGATACCGGGATTCCTCGAGCTGTCGGGTTACTTGTCGGCATTCGATGCGGCGTTGCTTCGTTGCGATGCGCAGCGGCGCAGTCGGGCCGCGGCATTGATCGAGCGAGTGATGATGCATCGCGACCATGTCAGCGGTGAAACGCTTGGACCCGAAGGCATGATTCACGGCGACTGCAAGATCGACAACCTCATCTTCGATGACGATCGCGGCGAGGTGCGGGCGATCATCGATCTCGACACGGTGATGTGGGGCCGCCGGGCCTGGGACTTCGGCGACCTCGTGCGTTCTGGCGGTGCGCGTGGCGCCGAAGATGCGCAAGGGCTCTGCCTCGATCTCGATCTGTTCCGCCCAATTGCGGCCGGATTTGCCGGCGCGCTCGGCGATCTCTTCGACCGCGAGTCGAGGGCTGCGTTCGTGGAGGCGCCGGCGTACGTCGCGTTCATGCTCGCCACGCGATTTCTCACGGATTTCCTCAGTGGCGATGTCTACTTCAAAGTTGCGGATGCGCTTCAGAACCTGCGCCGCGCGAGTGCGCAGCTCGCACTCTTCGACAGCGCCCGCGATGCGCGAGGTTCAATCGAGCGCATTCTCGCGCAGGCGTAACTACTGACACAGGTAAACCACGATGAGCATCGATATCAACGGCATTGCCCACATCTATCTCACCGTCGACCGGTTCGAACGGGCGCGGCCGTTCTACGGAGAACTGCTGGCGTTCTTCGGTATGGTCTGTCTCGTCGATACGCCGGAGCTCTACTACTGCATCGGCGGCCGTACCGGCATTGGGGTGCGGGGCGCATCCGCCGCACATCGCGACACGCCGTTCGATCAGTACCGCGCGGGTCTGCATCATCTGTGCATACGGGCGCGCAGCCGCGCCGATGTGGACGCCACCGCCGACTTCGTCGCTCGCATCGGGGGCCGCATCGTGCATCCGCCGCGTGAGGATGGCTGGGCGCCGGGTTACTACTCGGTGCTGTTCGAGGACCCCTGCGGCACGCGGCTCGAAGTGAACTACGTGCCGGGCAAGGGTCACCTGGGCGTCGATGCCAAGCCGCCCCTGCCCGATGGGACCCAGCGCGACCTTTCCGAACCGTAGCCGCCGTTACGTAACCATGCCCAGGTCAGGCGCCGGTCATGGACAGGATCAGTTTCACCGCGCCGATCACGACGATCACGAACAGCGTGGTGAAGATCAGACCCGCCAGGATGAACTGACCCGGGCGTCCGCGGCTGAAATCGCGCTCCTTGTTGGCTTTGTTCTGTACGCCGATGGCGGCGGCCAGCGTGCTGCCGATGACCTCCCAGAGGGTGAGGCCTTCGCGTTCGGATTCGTCTCGGTTCATCGCTCACTCCGCCGGGTCTGCATCCTGGAATGAATGTTAAGCGATGTTTGCATTTCCCCATTGACTCGAATGGCCGCGCCCCATAATAGTCGTGGCGGGCGTGCGCGAAACGCGCCTGAACCAAGCGCGCGGTAGACGCGCAGGCGCTCTCGAATCGGTCGAAGTCAGTCGAGGAATCGGGGAAGTGATCGGGATCCACCAGAGCACGCGTGCGCGATGATCTCTGCCGCTGAAGCCAGCGCGTTCGTGCAGGTCATTCTCGTCGACCTGGTGTTGGCGGGCGACAACGCCATCGTGATCGCGCTGGCGGTAGCGAGCTTTCCCGTCCGCCAGCGCATCCGCCTCCTCATGCTCGGTATCATCGCCGCTACCGTGGTACGCATCATCTTCGCCTTTGCCACGGTACAACTCATGGAAGTGGTGGGGCTCCTGCTCGCGGGTGGGATCCTGTTGCTGTGGGTGTGCTGGAAGCTGTTCCGTGAAATCAAGGCGGTGCGGCAGATGGAGCTGAGCCCGGCAGGTATCTACGGTACGGGTCGCGGCAAGCCGACGAAGACGGTTCGGCAGGCCGTGGTACAGATCGTCATCGCCGACGTCACGATGTCGCTCGACAACGTGCTCGCGGTGGCGGGCATCGCCCGCGAGCACACCTGGGTATTGGTCTTCGGCTTGGCGCTGTCGATCGCGTTCATGGGTTTCTGCGCCACGCTGATCGCGCGCTGGTTGCAGAAGTATCCCTTCCTCGCCTATCTCGGCCTCTTCACCATCCTGTACGTCGCCGGTTCGATGATCTGGGATGGCTCGATCCAGGTATCGCAGCTCGCGTTCAAATAGGCCTGCACGTAGCTCCGGGGATAGTCTCCGACTTCACGTAGGCTCGTTCTCCACCCGCGTCATCCAGTAGTCCGCATCGAAGCTCGCATCGCCGAGCAGGTGGCGCCACAAGCGGATGCGGTTCAGGTACTCGAGGCGACCGGTGTCGGCTTCGAACCACGGTTCGGGTGTGGTGAGAATGGTATGGGGGTGGTTGGGGTCGGGCGCTTCCTTGACGAAGAAGATCGGCCGCTGGATTGCATGGTCGTTGCCGAGGTCGGAGGTGTCCCAGAGGCGTTCCTGACGCACCGCGGGATTGATGCGGATCTTGAACATGTAACGCAATGAATCCGAGCGGTTGACGCCCCCGCCATGCCACATGCCGTGATGCAGGAACAGCAGCGTACCGGCCGGACACACCACGTGTTGCTGACCGCGAACGTTCTGATAGCGCGCCACCGCCGCTTCGCTGACGATCCGCAGGTGCGTACCCGGGATGAACCGGGTGCCGCCCATTTCCCTCGTCACCGCGTGCGGGAAGTACATGATCTGAATGTCGAACGCGCGCCGCGTATCGATGGTCGAGTCCTGATGGGTGTGCTGAGAGGTGTTCGGCATGCCCATGGCGGCGTAGAACGCGGGCGGAAAGGTAATGTGCAGGAAGTGATGGTCGAAGACCGGATCGCGGCCGACGAGACTCTCGATGGCGCCGCGCACGACCGGCAGGTCGAGCATTGCCGCAATTGCGGAATCGGCGGGGTAGGCGTCGGCCAGCGGCGTGCCTGCGGCTACGGCGGGTACGCGACTCGCCGCGAGCAGCTTGCCGTACGCCTTCATCAGCTTCTCGCCGGTTGCCTCGGGCGGCCGGCCGACCTCGTCCATGAACCGCTCGTTGATCGCGTGCGGCACGACCGCATCGAAGCGCAGGAAGCCGCGCGCTACGAAGCGAGCCATGTCGGGCGTCTTCAGCAACGCGCTGTCAGTCATCTGCGTCTACGTCCACCAGTTGCTCGAAGAGGAACTCGTATTTCAGATACGAGGTCGTGAACTCGCCGCCCGGCGGGTGCGGTGCGAGGGGCGACATCTGAATCAGTCGCCAACCATCGCGCAGCGCATGGAGCCCCGTCCTGTAGGGTGGTTCGTCGGTGTCGCCGGCCATGGTTTCGACGGCGCCGGTGCCGTCGTATCGCGACCATGCGATGACGCCGGCGTCGAGCGCCGAGTCGGCGAGATAGAGCAACAGGAGATTTTGTCGGCGAGCCACCTCGAGAGCATACCCAAAGGTTCGGGGCGCTGGCACTCGTCGTCGCAACTCCGCGCACGCTCCTTCGGAGTTGGCGGTCTTGGTGTAAGGTTGTAGCCCCGCGGGGTTGGGGTCGTCCTTGCTGCGAATCGGATCGGTGCCGGTGTGGGAAATGCCGGAGTGCTTCGAGATCAATCGGCTGCCGATGCGCACGTCGTTCACGCATTGTCCCGACTCGGCCAGTGCACGAGCCGCCGCGTCACACGACGGCCCCTCGCCGTGGCGGCTGGATCTCGACGGCAAGTGGCGGTTCGCCCTGTACGATGCGCCCGAAGCGGCGCCAACGGATTTTGCCGGTCGCGATTTCGACGATTCGTCGTGGACTACGATCGATGTTCCCGGTAACTGGACCCGGCAGGGATTCGACCGGCCCCACTACACGAACATCGTCATGCCGTTCCAGCTCGATCCGCCTCGGGTCCCGGCGAACAACCCCACCGGCATCTATCGCACCGGGTTTACGCTGCCCCGGCGGTTGCGCTCGAAGCGGATCGTGCTGCACGTCGGTGGCGCGGAAAGCGTGCTGCTCGTTTACGTCAACGGGGCGTTCGTGGGTTTGTCGAAGGATTCCCGCCTGCCGGCGGAATTCGACATCACCCCGCACCTTTTTGCGGGCCGAAACGGCGCCGGCCGCAACGTCATTGCGATGATGGTCATTCGCTGGTCGGACGCGAGCTACCTCGAAGACCAGGATCACTGGTGGATGGCGGGTATCCATCGCGGCGTGCACGTCTATGCGACGGGGAAGGCCTACCTTGCCGACGTGCGCATCGACGCCAACTGGCTGGGTGGCGGTCGCGGTTTGCTGGCCGTAACAGCAGATGTCGGGGGCGAGATTCCGGGCGATTCGACGGTGCGGCTGCAGCTCGAGACACTCGAAGGGCGACGGCTCGGTAAAGTGCTGTCGGCCACCGTGCCCACGTTCAGGTTTCATTCGCCGCGTGCACAGATGGTTTCCGCGGTGATGTTCGACGGCAACACGGTGCGGCTCGGCGCCGAATTCGGTCGCATTGCACCATGGCACCACGAGCGTCCCACGCGCTACCGGGTTGTCCTCGAACTTCTCGACGGCGACGGCGCCGTTCTGTGCGGAACCGCGCAGCTCATCGGTTTCCGACGCGTCGAGGTGCGCGACCGCGCGCTCCTCATCAACGGCGAGCGTGTACTGATCTATGGCGTGAACCGGCACGACCATCATGCGGTGCGCGGCAAGACGGTGACCGCGGCGGAGATGCGCGAAGACCTCGTGCTCATGAAGCGCTTCAACTTCAATGCGGTGCGGACCTGCCACTATCCGAACGACTCGCGCCTGTACGACCTGGCCGACGAATTGGGCCTCTACGTTGTGGATGAGGCGAATTTGGAGTCACACGCGCGCCAGCGCTCGCTCTGTCACGATCGCGGCTACCGCGCCGCCATCGAAGCGCGCTTTACGCGTATGGTTGAACGGGACCGCAATCATCCCTGCATCATCGCCTGGTCGCTCGGCAACGAAGCGGGTTATGGCGACGTGCATGAAGCCATGGCGGCGTGGTCGCGGTCCGCCGACCCCACCCGTCCCGTGCACTACGAGGGCGGATTTCAGGTGGCCTGGGCGCGGTTCCACGGTACGGAGCTGGGGCGGCTGCATCAGGCGGCCGGCATCGACCACGACGGTACCGACATCGTCTGCCCGATGTACCCATCCATTGCCGAGCTGCGCGCCTTCGATCGCCGCTACCGCGGCGACAAGCCGCTCATCATGTGCGAGTACTCACACGCCATGGGCAACTCCAACGGCAGCCTCAAGGACTACTGGGATCTGATCGAGAGCAGTCGCGGCCTGCAGGGCGGCTTCATCTGGGACTGGGTCGATCAGGGCCTCGAAGCGGAGAACGAACGGGGCGAAACCTTCTGGGCGTATGGCGGCGACTTCGGCGATGAACCGAACGATCGCAACTTCTGCATCAATGGGCTGGTATGGCCCGATCGCACACCGCACCCGGGTATCTGGGAACATCACCGACTTGCCGCGCCGTTGCGTGCGGAGCGCCTGGCAGGTAATCGACTCCGCTTCATCAACCGTTCCCCCTTCGTCGACACTGCCGCTTACCGTGCGCGCGCGCTTTGGCTGGTGGACGGACATATCGAGGTATCGCGCGCGATCCGCATGCCGCGGATCGCGCCAGGCGGCAAGGCCACGGTGACGGCGCCGCGGCCAGCCACGAGCCTGGCTTCGGGTAGCGAACTCGCGCTGCGCGTGGTGTTCGAGCTGAAACGCGGCAACGGCTGGGCGGACGCAGGTCACGAGGTCGGCTGGGACGAATGGCTCGTCGAGCGCGTGAAGTCCCGGCCGTCGCGGCCGAAGGGTGCACTCGAGGTCGTCCGTGGCGGCATTTCGGTTCGCGCCGACGACGTCGGCGCGAGTGAGTTCGACATCGACTTCGAGCGGGGAGAACTGCGCGGTTGGCGTGTCGGGGCGTGCGACGTGCTGGCCGCGGTGCCGCGCCTGAATCTGTGGCGCGCGCCCACCGACAACGACGGTATCAAGCTTCGGGATCCAACCGGCGGTGTGCTCGATGCGTGGTTGAAATGGGATCTGCCCAACGTCCATGGGCAACTCGTCAAGGCACGAACGACGCGCCTTCGCGGGGGCGCACAGGCAATCACACGTCAGCTCGAGCATCGCCTCGCAGGCATTTCGACACCGATCCGGCAACGCGAACGATTGGTCGTCCTGCCCGACGGCTCGCTGCTCCTCGAAGAAACCGTATCGATACCGAAGGCCGCGGCGGATCTCCCGCGTGTCGGCATCGCGCTCACGCTGGATGGGCTCTTCGAGCGGATTGTGTACTACGGCCGGGGCCCCGACGAAAACTATTGCGACCGCGCCTTTGGCTATCCGTTGGGGCGCTACGAAGGCGCCATCGACGATGAGTACGTGCCGTACATCGTGCCGCAGGAGCACGGTAATCACATGGACGTGCGCTGGTGTGCTCTGCAATCTCCACGGATCGGGCTACTGTTCCAGGCGGCCGAACCGGCTCAGTTCTCCGTCAGCCGCTATACGACGCAGTCGCTCTACGCGGCGCGCCACGGGGTGGACCTGCAGCGCGATGAGCATGTGCACCTGCATCTGGATCATGCCAACCGGGGCCTCGGCACCGGTGCGTGCGGGCCCGACACGTTGCCACACTATCGGATCGCTCCGGGCCGACACCGGTTCGCATGGTGGATTCGCCCCTATGCGATGGGCGAAGATCCCGGCGTCCTGGCCCGAGTTGGTTTTCCACAATCGTGACCGACAGTCGAGTGTACGAACGGCATCCCCTCAACCGCCGGTTCGAGTGGCATCAGCCCGCAGGTCCGTTCCGGCGCGTGAGCGAAGCACAGGCACGCGCGTATGGGGAAGCTGGTGGCTTCGTGCTGGCTGATGCCTTCACCGCTGCCGAGATCGAGGCGGTGATGCGCGCGATCGATCCGCTGGAAGCGGAAACCGAAGCCTTCCTCGCCACACGCCCGGGTGGTCGTTACGGCATCGCGCGCGCCAACGAGATCACCTTTCGGCCGCATCTCGTGACGCGCTCCGGGTTGCTCGCACGTTTTGCGCGTCACGCCGTGTTCTGCGATCTCGTGCACGACCTGATCGGCCCGGACGTGAGGTTGTATTGGGATCAGTCGGTGTACAAGAAGCCGGCGGCGCATGAAGAGTTCCCCTGGCACCAGGACAACGGCTACACCTACATCGAGCCGCAGCAATACCTCACCTGCTGGGTAGCGCTCACCCGTGCAACCATCGAGAACGGATGCCCATGGATTCTGCCGGGCGCGCATCGGGCGGGAACCCTGCTGCACTGGTCCACCCCGCTGGGCTTCCAGTGCGTGAGGGAGGCGGAAGGAGCGGTGCCGCTCGAACTCGAGGCGGGATCGATCGCGGTGTTCTCGAGTCTCACTCCGCATCGCACGGGACCCAATCGCACGAAGGCGGTCCGCAAATCCTATATCCTGCAGTACGCGCCCGACGGCGCCGTATCGTTTCCGAACGGAGGCGACGCAGCGACGTGCGATGCGCCGGATAGACAGTTCCTGATCATCAAAGGCGGAGTTGCGCAGTGAATCGATTCATCCTCGTCGTCGTGCTGGCCCT
The DNA here is from genome assembly GCA_041620035.1 of Pseudomonadales bacterium. Taxonomy (GTDB): domain Bacteria; phylum Pseudomonadota; class Gammaproteobacteria; order Pseudomonadales; family Azotimanducaceae; genus SZUA-521. The sequence goes on along the minus strand of JBFKCZ010000010.1, from coordinate 6,329 downwards.
GGCTGCGTGCGCGTCAGTGCCCGATCGCCCTCTGCAGTTCGTTTCTGGCGATGGTCCGAGTTATCCCGAGCAAGCATCGCGCGACGGTGTCGAGGGTTACGTGGTGGTGGGCTACGACGTGACGAGCGATGGGAGCGTGACGAACGTGTCGGTTGTCGAATCGCGTCCTGCGGGTGTGTTCGACGAAGCCGCTATGGCCGCGATCAGGCAGTGGCGCTTCAACCCGCCGATTCGTGACGGTGCGATCGAAGGTTCAGCGGGCCGCACCAGCCGTTTCGAGTTCAAGCTCGGCGATGGGGCCGAGTATGTCCGCTGAGGCGGCCAAGTACTCGCCCATCGCTGCGTCGTTCCTGTTGATCGCCGTCTGCGCGTGGATTGGCTATTCCGCCTATCCCTCGTTCGAGGACTACATCCGCTTTCTGATTCGCGAGACTGCCTACATATCGACTACGTTCTTCCTGGCTGCCTACCTTGCGAGACCGTTGCTCAGCGTGACGGCGAGCGACTTCGCTCGAACCCTGGTTCGCGTGCGGCGGCAGATCGGTCTGGCGGCGGCACTGGCGCACACGGTGCACTTCGCTGTGGTCGTGGCACTCTTCCGGTTCACCGGAGAGAGCGTCGATCCGATCACGTTCGTGTTCGGCGGTATGGGCTTCGTGATGTTCTGGTTGCTCGCTGCCACTTCGAATGACGCATCCGTGCGATGGCTCGGTGCCACGAACTGGAAGCGTCTGCATCGCGTCGGCATTCACTACATCTGGTTCATTTTCATGCAGATCTACCTCAGTGATGCGTTCGCGCAGCCGATCTACTGGGTGTTCGTTGCGGCGCTCGGATTGGGACTTGCGTTGCGCATCCGCATCTTCATGTCGCAACGCGCAGCGGCGGCGGCCTGATGAGAGCGCTCGTTGCGCTTGTCGCGCTGATGCTTGGTGCATGCAGTTCCGATGTCACCCCGATCGTCGATTGTGTAGCGGCCGATGGCCTCGAACCGGACTGTCGCTTTCAGAATCCGGAAGATCTGGCCAGGTCGCCGGCCGGTGACTGGCTCGTGGTGAGTCAGTTCGGCGCGATGGACGGCAGCCGGCCGGGCAGTATCGCGGCCTATCAGCCAGGCAGCGGCCGCATCGAAGAACTCTATCCGGTGGGTGAGATGGAAGATCGCCGCGACTGGGGCGAGCGCGCCTGTGAACCGCCCGATGCACGGACCTTTGCGCCGCATGGCATCGATCTCGAAATCCGCGACGACGGCGAACCGATGCTGCTGGTCGTGAATCACGGCGGCCGCGAGTCCGTCGAGTTCTTCGCGTTGGAAGAGAGCGCGGCAGGCCTCGGACTCGCCTGGCGCGGCTGTGCACTGGGTCCACCGGATGCGTACTTCAACGACGTCGTCGCGCGCCGTGATGGCGGTTTCTGGGTGACGCACATGATGCCGAAATCGTCCCAGGTGTGGGCGCAGCTGAAGGGACTCTTTGGCAGGGACACCGGGTTCGTCTACGGCTGGAGCGTAGCGGAGGGTTTCAGGCGCGTACCCGGCACCGATGGCGCGATGCCCAACGGCATCGAGAAGTCGGCCGACGAGCGCTACCTCTACGTGAACAACTACCTCGGCAGCGAAGTGCGCAAGGTCGATGTCGGCTCCGGTGAGATCGTCGCCCGAGCCGAAGCCGCAAACCCCGACAATTCGAGCTGGGCCGACGATGGCCGGTTGCTGGTCGCTTCACACACCGATTCGATCGGCGAGTTCTTCGCCTGCGCGGAGTTGAGTGCCGGCGCGTGTGGCTTCGCATTCGAGATTCTCGCGCTCGACGCGGAATCGCTCGAAGGGTTTGCCTGGCTGAGTCATCGCGGCGCGCCGATGGGTGCCGCCACGGTGGCGGTGGAACTGGGTGGTGATGTGTACCTCGGCTCGTTCGCCGGCGACCGCATCACCCGCTGGCGTGTGCCTCGGGTCGATTGACCCGCACGGCGTAATCGCCGCGGAACAGTGCCGCCTCCGCGCCGTTGGCGAAGATCGCGCAGCGCAGGTGGAACCGGCACTTGCCGGTTGCGTTGAGCAGGGCCAGGGCATCGTCTTGCGCCCGGGCGTCGAACACGCACCGCGCAACGATGTCTTCTTCGACGGGCTTCGCGTAGTCGATGGCCCCCGAGGCGATGACGATGCTGCCGTCGATATCGCGGGTTTTCAGTTGCAGCCACGTCATGCCCCAGCCCGTGAGTGCCGCCACTGCATAGAGGCTGCCGGCGAACGCCGTGCCGTGGACGTTGATGTTGGGCGCGAGTGCCGCGCGCACTTCGAGTGTGTTGGCGGCGAACGACGCGACATGAATGCCCATTGCCTTCGAGATCGGGATCTCGCTGTGCCAGGTCGCCTGCAGTTCCTTGGTCAGTGCATTCATTCGTTTCGCATACCTTGGCTGGAGTCGGGATCCGGTGCTTGCGCGCCGAACGGCATCATTGATTCGACGAGGCTCGCGAATGCGAGCAGCGATGCGTCGGCACGAACCCGTGTGGTGATGTGCAGGCCGATCGGCAATCCCGATGCGCTGAACCCGCCGGGTATCGATATCGAAGGACAACCCGTCAGCGTGAGTTGTGCGCAACTCTGCATCCAGTCGAGATAGTCGCGCATCGTCACTCCTTCGATCTGCCGCACCCACGGTTCTTCCACCGGGAACGGCAGCACCTGGGTGGTGGGACTCAAGAGAAAGTCGTAGCGGGCGAAGAAGGCAGCGATGCGTTGATAGAGCGCGGCGCGTTGCGCCCAGGCGCGGTCGATGTCGGCGGGCCCGAGTGCTTCGCCTGCCGCCAGGTTCCAGCGGATGGTGTCTTTCAGTTGTGCCCGATCCGCCGCCGACAATGGTCCGAAGCGCTCGCGAAACGCATTCGCACGCAGCACGTGGAAGACGTCCCGCGCGTCGGTCAGATCGGGGCAGGCCGGCTCGACGCGACAGCCCAGGTCCTCGATCTTCGCGGCCGCGGCTTCTACGGCGCGGCGGATTTCCCGATCTACCGGCAGGCCGCCGAGGTCGGTGGTGAAGGCCACTCGCAGCCCGCGCGGGTCGAGCCGCGCCAAGGGAAAGAACGTCGCGCCGGGTTCGGACAACGCCACCGGCGCGCGGGGATCGTCGCCCGCGATGGCGGAGAACATCAGAGCGACGTCGGCAACCGAACGTGCCATGGGGCCCTGTACTGGCAGATCGAACCAGGGGTTGCGGTTTGGCAGCGCGGGCACGCGACCCGGCGTGGGACGGAATCCGACGACGTTGCAGAACGCTGCGGGATTGCGCAGCGAACCGCCCAAATCGCTGCCGTCGGCGACCGGCAGCAGGCGCGCGCCGAGCGCGGCAGCAGCACCGCCGCTCGATCCGCCACAGGTCTTGCCGAGATCGTAGGGATTGCGCGTGGCGCCGAACACGCGGTTGAAGGTCTGCGAGCCCGCGCCGAACTCGGGCACGTTGGTCTTGCCCACGCACACCGTGCCCGCCGCTCGCAATCGCTCCACGATGAGATCGTCGCTGTCGGGCACATGGTCGGCGTACAACGTCGATCCGAAAGTGGTTCGCATGCCCTTGGTCAGCACCAGATCCTTGTGCGCGATCGGAAGGCCGTACAGCGGTGGCGGCGTGTCTGGGAAACTGTTGTCGAGCGCACGGGCACGAGCATGCGCCGCATCGTCGTTCAGGCTGACGATGGCGTTGAGCGTCGGATTGATCGCATCGATTCTATTGAGGTGCGCATCGAGCACCTCGAGGCAGCTCACCTGCTTCGTCCGCACCAGTTCGGCGAGTTCGACCGCCGATTGGAAGCAGAGGTCGCTCACGAGCCGGCGTCTCCCGTTATCATCGGCAACGTTCGCTTTTCATCGGAACTCCGCATGGCCATCAGCGTGACGCTCACCGACGCCAATTCGTACGAAGTCGTGGTCGATGGCCATGGTGAGACCACGCATCGGGTGTACATGAGCCAGAGCTACTACCGCCAGCTGTGCGGTGGCACGGTCACCCACGAATGGGTGATCGTGCAGGCGTTTCGATTCCTGCTCGAGCGCGGACCGAACACCGGCATTCTGCCGGCGTTCGATCTGCAGGGCATCGGCGAGCGCTTTCCCGAGTTCGAAGTCGACATGGCCGAGCGACTGCGGGGCGGATGACCTACCACTTGTCCCAGTGGGTGATGTTCGCGATCGGCGGCCGTTTGGCGCGTTTGAAGTCCGTTCCCTTCGTGTACGCCACGGGCAGCAGAGCCACCTGCATCACGTCGTCGGGTATGCCGAGCAGCTTGGCGGCTTCCTTCTCGTGAATGAGGTGCAGCGTGGTGAGCACCGAACCGAGGCCGCGCGCGCGCAACGCGAGCTGAAAGCTCCACACGGCGGGGAAGATCGAGCCGAAGTAGCCGGCCATCATCGCGCCAGGCGTGCCCTCGGCGGGCCGGCCCTGTACACATGGAATGAGATGTACCGGCGCGCGGTGCAGGTTCTCCATGAGAAACATCGCGGAGTCGAACACCCGTTGAGTCTGCTTGTTGCCACCCTGCGCAGCTTGCGCACCAGCGGCAGACAGATACGCCTCACCGCCCTTGCGATACAGGTCGGCCAGGGCTTTGCGCTTGGCCGCGTCTTCCACTACCAGCCAGCGCCAGCCCTGGGAGTTGGAGCCGGTCGGCGCCTGAACGGCGAGTTCGAGGCATTCGTTGATCACGCTGCGCGGCACTTTCTTGTCGAAGTCCAGGCGCTTGCGCACGGCCCGCGTGGTCGCGAGCAGCTCGTCGGTCATCTCGATGTCGAATTTCATCCGGGTTCTCCCATGGGCGGTTCGATGGCAAATCAACGCTGATGCTAACCGATAAGCGAACCTACATGCCCGCGATGCTCGCGGTCGTCGTTGTGCTCTTGATCGTGCAGCAGTTTGCCGTCGTGCCCGGCAGCGGACGGATCGCGGGCGGATTGCAGAACGCCGCCCACGGGCCCTGGTTCGCGCTCGTGACTTACCTCGTCTGGCGGGTAGTACGCGGTCGGTTCTCGCCGCCGCGGGCGCTGATCGCCACGGCGCTGGTGGCGTTCGGGCTTGCGTTGATCACCGAGGCGCTGCAGATCCTCACCGGAGGCGACGCGCAATGGGCCGACGTGGCATTCGACATGCTGGGTGCATGCGCAGCGCTCACCTTCGTCGCGGGTCGTACACAGGCACTACCGCGCGTGGCGTCGCTGTGGACCGCTGGGTGTCTGTTGTTGCTCACGCTCACGCCGGCAATGACCGCACTGGCCATCACCGCCCATCGCAACGCTATATTTCCCGAACTCGTTGCACTCGACGCACCCTTCTACGGTGGGCTGCTGAACGCCAACAGCAGGATCGAGGTAGTAGAAGCGCCGGCCGGGTGGCAGAACCCGGGGCGCGTACTGGCGATCGAGTTTGCCGACACACGGTGGCCCGGGGTGAGTTTGCCCGAGCCGGTGAGTGACTGGTCGGCGTTCGCTGCGCTCGAGGTAGAGCTGTTCACCGAGCGTGAGGTGGAGATGCACGTATCGGTGCGTCTGGCCGATGCGCCCACAGACCATGTCTATCGAACGTTTCAGCTCCGCGGGGGACCGGCGCGCCTCACGTTGCCGATCGCGGAGCTGTTCGATGCCCGGCGCGCGCGGGTCACCGACGTCGTCATCTATTCGACGCGACAATACGCGGGTCAGACGGTCTACCTGGGGCGGGTTGCTCTCGTTGCCGGTTGATCCGCTGCTATGCTCGAGCTTCCTCCCGCCAGACCCATGGAGTCATCGACGATGAGATCCCTGCTGATACTCGCTCTCGTGTTTGTGAGCACCGGCGCCCTTGCGGCGGATTACGATCCGCGCATCAGGGCCGGCGTCGATGCGGTCAAAGCCGATGTGGTCGGCTGGCGGCGCGACGTGCACGCGCATCCCGAACTCTCCAACCGCGAGACGCGCACCGCGGCACTCGCAGCCAGGCACCTCGAATCGCTCGGTATGGAAGTTCGCACGGGAGTGGCTCACACGGGTGTCGTGGGTGTGCTGCGGGGCGGCAAGCCGGGCCGCGTCGTCGCCCTGCGTGCCGACATGGACGCGCTGCCGGTCAAGGAACAGACCGGACTTCCCTTCGCGTCGAAAGCGGTTGGCGATTATCTCGGCAAACCGGTCGACGTGATGCACGCATGCGGTCACGACACGCACGTCGCGATCCTCATGGGGGTTGCGAGCGTGCTCGCCGGCATGCGCGAAACCATTCCGGGCACCGTGAAGTTCATCTTTCAACCGGCGGAGGAGGGGGCGCCGCCTGGAGAGGACGGCGGTGCGGACATGATGATTCGCGAAG
>JBFKCZ010000009.1:0-16524 GCA_041620035.1 Pseudomonadales bacterium | reverse complement strand
TCGATCGGTCGATCCGCCAGGGTCAGGCGAATGTCGTGCATCGACAGCAACGCGCCCGGCGGCAGCTTCGGACCCTTCGGCAGCGTTTGCGCGTACTGGTAACCCAACAGACGCTGGATACCGGTGTAGTCGGCGCCGTCTAAGGGGTAGGCGTTGGCGAGAAGCGGCAGGAGCGCCGCGAACGTCGCGCTCGCGGCGAGGAGGCGAGTGCCTTTCATGGTGCGGTCCGTAGCGGAGGCTCTTCGAGGCGAAATTCTCCCGACGGTACCACGCGATCGCCGACGATTGCGTCGAGCAGCCGATCCGCACGCTGGGCCCCGCGTTCCACCAACGGCCTGATCTGGAACAAGGTGAGTTCGCCAGCGACGAATCCGAATTCCACGTCCCAGGGCTGCGACTTGCCGCTGGCGTCCCGGATGGGCGGGTATCGTTCATTGACGTCGACGGCGAGCTGGCGCAGCGCCGCCTTGTCGCGTTCGGTGAGCACCGCGCCGTCCCGGGCGGGAATCCACTCCACACCACCTGTTGGCACCACACGCCGGCGGTAGGGCGCATTCGACTCCGACAGCAGCCGGTCGGTGCCGTCGTCCTGCAGCACGATCGCCTCGGCGGCTTCGCCGGCGACCGCGCCCCCCACGCCCCATGCGGTCGACACGGTGAGGCCAGGGCCACCGCGCATGATGTCAGCGGTGATCAGAACGCCGGACTTGTCGGACGGCACGCTCTTCATGAGCAGCACCGAGGCGTAGGTCTGTTCGGGATTGGTCAGGAGATTCGCCCGCCAGGCGATCGCGCGCGGGCTCAACATCGAACCCCAGACGCGGGCGATACCGGTGCGTTGCAGCTTCGGGTCAACCACGTGCGGCAGGGTTTCGTTGAGACCGGCACCGGTGAAACCCGGAAGGTCCTCGACGTTGGTGTCCGAACGAACGAAGACCCCATAGCTGCCGGGTGTGCCGAACTCGGTCGCCATCATCGCCGTCAGTTCGGCATCGAACGAGGCGCTCAATGGTGTGGCCGCGATCCGATTGCGGATGTCCGCCATCGTCGCGTCGAACGCAGCGTCCGTCAGCTCGCCCTTCCGACGCGCGGCATAGGCTTTCACCAGGGCAGACAGCGGCGCGCTTTCGCCCTCGCCGACGTGAGCGGCAAACACGCCGAAGGGTATGGCGATAGCCGGCGCGACCTGGCCTGGGAACAGTCGGTTCAGCTCGCCGAGGTTGGCCGCCTTTGGGCCGACGACGCGCCCTGACAGTCCCTTGTGCACGTCGGGAAGCGCCAAGGGTTTGCGCAGCGACAGGTCGGGCGGCGGCACGGTCAGCGAGGGGCCGTCCGCCGACTGCACGCTCTCGCCCGGTTCGCCGGTGGAGCGGCGCACCACGATCCGTCCGTCGGAGCCCACCACGAGCTGAATTCGCTGGCCGTCGAGGGCTTCGAGTCGGGCCGCATCGCTCGGATCCACCTTGACGTTCGGAATTCCGAAGTTGCGGGCCAGGAGTTGCACGTGCGACACGGGATTGCCTTCGCCCAGTGTGAGTACGCCAGCGACTGGCGGCAGCTCTGGCAGGGTTTCCGGGACCAGCACGATGTCGTCACGGGCCACCGTCAGTTCACCCACGAGTTCCATCTCCCGGATGACGCGCAGGCGCCCTTCCGCCGAGCCGGGATTGAGTGCGAGGAGACCCGCTGAAGGTCCGCCCAGCAGGGTTCGCGGCACGCCGGAAAGGCGTTGGGCGTCGGCGTTCAACTCGACCATGACGCGGCCGTAGGAGTCGAGGGCGGAGCCACGCAACAGATCGTCGCCGAACAGGCGCGCAGCCGGCTCGACCGCGGCGTACAGCGTCAGAGGGTCGGCGAAGGTGTAGCGGATGTTGCCCAGCGCCCAGGAGGTCGCGACGCTCAGGCTTCGCACACCCTGGATGTACAGCTCGCGGCTCATGCCTTGTGCGCGGGGAGCGACGAGTGCACGGCCCAGCGCGCGTCTTTCCCGTTCCGTGAGCAGGCCCGAGCCGTAGGTGGCGCTGGCGAGGTGGTCGGCAGTCACAAGAAGCTGTCTGCGACTCAGTCCGGGTTGGGCGAGCACGGCATCCGCCGTCAGCCGCACCTCGGCTTCCACTTCGCGGCTCGCGTCGAGCATCGCGAGCCGTACTCGAGCCGGCAGGTCGGTCGACATCTCCGCCCGCAGGCTGGCCAGCGCCATGCTGCGCCGCTGCAGGCGCTCGAGTGTGCCGGCGCCGGCAATGGGTTCGAGGAGATCGGCGATGTAGCCGAGTTCCTTCTGTCGGGCGAGGATTGTCTGGTGCGCGGCCATGCGCTCCGCGCGGCCGCTCGGGCCGAACAGCGACTCGAGTTGGGTACCCAGCAGGGCGGCGGACTCGGCGATCCCGGCATCGGACTCCGCGCGCGCGGTGTAGCCACTCGCCCAGTCGTTGACGCGCGCGATGGTGGCTGCCGAAGGCCGTGTGTGAACTTCCACACGCAGACGCTCGAAGCTCCGCTCGCGTTCGGCGATGTCTTGCGCGAGCCGGCGCACGCTGCGGGTGAGGTCGGTGTTCCCGCCGTGGGGAATGGCGGCTGCCAGCTCCCGGATGAGCAGGTAGTTCTGTGCGACCCAAGCGCCGTCATCGAGCAGAGCGAGCAGGAGTGCGCGGCCCTGACTCTCTTCGTCTTCGATCTGCACGCGGCCGCGATAATCACGGGCGCGCCGCAGAACCCAACCGTCCTGCGTGTCGATCAGAAATCGTTCGACGGGCAGCTCGCGCATGCGGGCGTGCCGATTCGCCGGGTCCCACAGTTCTTCGAGGGTCAGACTCGCGACGATGGTGCCGACGTGAATGCCGAGTTCTGCCAGGCGCTTGCGGTCGGCGGAGTACTCGGCATGCTGTCGACCGCCGCCGAATTCCTTGCACGCGAACGCGGTAGGCTCGCGAACGGACCCATCGTTGCAGTACCAGCGGATGCGGCTGTAAGGCCCTCGCGGTGCGGATTGCATGCGCGCGATCAGCGCCTTCGCCTGGGCCGCGGTCGCTTCCGTCACGGGCGACATTGCGTTGCCGAACGCGACGGTGCTCACAAGGAGAAGCGTCGCGCAGGCCGCAAGGCGCAGTGCTGTCCCGGCGTGCCGTTGCCGGTGCTCGGTCTCTGTGCTCAAATGCGCGACCCTTCTTCTTCGCGGCTGCGCTCGGCGGCTGACATCGATAGCTCTATGGGTTTCACAAAGCCCGCCATGATACACGCCCCGGGGCCCGCTCAGGCCCGCCCAGCCGTTCGATGACCAACCCCGGTTCTCCCGCATCGGGGCGCCATGCCCTGGACCGTTTCCTGGGGCTGTTTGCCCCGGTGGGTGCGCGCGAAGGCGTGACCAGTCTGATGTTGCTGACCAACATATTTCTCGTGCTCATGGCTTACTACTTCGTCAAGCCGGTGCGCGAAGGTTGGCTGTCGGTTGCTGCAATCGAGGGCCTGTCGAAGATCGAGGTGAAGGCCTACTCGGCGTTCGCTCAGAGCATGCTGCTGGTTGCGGTGTTGCCGCTGTATGCGTGGCTTGCATCCGTGCTGCCGCGCCGCACGCTGATCACTCGGGTGGGTGTCGGCTTCTGCGTCATGCTGGTCGTCTTCTGGTTCGTGCAGCCCGGCGTGTTGGCGGCGACGGATGCCGTGGTGGCCGTCGCCTTCTACCTGTTCGTGGGCATCTTCGGCGTCACACTGGTCGCCCAGTTCTGGTCCTTCGCCAGCGATGTGTTCGGCGAGGAGCGCGGCAAGCGCCTGTTTCCTCTGGTTGCGGTAGGTGCGGCATCGGGCGCGACGGTGGGTTCCTGGGCCGGTGAGACACTGGTTCGTTCCGGCCAGTGGCAGGCGGCCGACCTCCTGCTCCTCGCGATCGTCCCGCTCGGCCTCGCGATCTGGATCGGGCGCCTCACCGACCAGCGCGGCTCGGTGGGCCAACCGTCCTCCGCCACGCAAGATCGTTGGCTGGAGCCGGCGGCGCCGAACAACGAAGGCGGGTTCCAGCTCATCGCGCGGCACAAGTACCTGGCGGGCATGGCCGCGCTGGTGCTGCTCTTCAACTGGGTGGTTGCCAGCGGCGACAACATTCTCTTTGCGGCCGTGCAGGAAGCGCTGGCCGAGGACCTGGCCGGCGCCAACCTCTCGCCGGAGGCTTACGCCACGGCGCTGAAGGACGCGACCACGGCCTTCTATGGTGGCCTCTATTTCTGGGTCAATCTGGTGGGCTTGCTGCTGCAGGCGTTCGTGGTGTCACGTTTGGTAACACTCGGTGGTCTCTCCCTGCTGCTTCTCGCGACACCGGTCATCTCGCTGGCGGCTTACGCGACCATGGCACTCGCCCCGGTGCTCTCGGTTCTCAAGGTGATGAAGGTTGCGGAAAACGCCGCGAACTATTCCGTAAACAACACCGCTCGGCATATGCTGTGGTTGCCCACGTCCAAGACTATGCTGTACCAGGCCAAACCGACCGTCGATACGCTGTTCGTTCGAATCGGTGATGGTCTAGCCGCCCTGACCGTGCTGTTGGGCACACATTTGTGGTCGCTCGATGTGATCGAATATTTCATCGTGAACATCGTCATCGCGGTGGCTTGGCTTGGGGTAGCGGTGTATCTGTCGATGGAGCATCGACGGTGGGGGAATCGCGCGGGGGGCGCGTAGGGCGAAACGTTTCGCCCAAACTACAATTACGCATATGGGTGGCAGACGTATGAAAGGAACTCTTCTACTGTTGCTCGGCATGTTTGCGCTGTCGCTGCCATTGCAGGCCGGCGTGAACAGCACGTGGGAGCCGGAGTGGCGCCCCCTCTACGATCTGGTGGACGCCGACCTGCAGGCGCAGCTCGAGTCGCGCATCTTTGCAGACCCCGCCTGGGCCCGGTTGGCCAGATCCCAGAAGCTGTCGGTGGGCGTCGTCGATCTCAACGGTGCGGAACCCCGATTCGCTCGCATCAACGGCAACACCATGATGTATGCCGCGAGCTTGCCCAAGATCGCGATTCTCCTGGCCGCGTACGTAGCGCTTGAAGACGGAACACTGTCCGACACCCCGGAAGTCCGCAAAGACATGGCGGACATGATTCGTGTTTCGAGCAATTCCGCGGCGACACGGATGATCGATCGGATCGGCATGCGTCGCATCGACGACATCCTCATGGACCCCAAGTACGCGCTCTACGACAGGTCGCGTGGCGGCGGCCTGTGGGTCGGTAAGCGCTATGCCTCGGAAGGCAAGCGCATGGGCGACCCGATGCACGGCATCTCACACGGCGCGACCGTGACCCAGGTGTGCCGCTTCTATTATCAACTGGCGTCGGGCGTGCTCGTGGGCCCGCGCTGGACCGACCCGATGATGGCGGATCTCGCCGACCCGGGCCTCGACCACAAATTCGTGCACCCGCTGAAGCGTCTTGCCCCGGATGCGCAGCTGTACCGGAAGTCGGGCAGCTGGCGGAACTGGCATTCCGATTCGGTGATGGTGCAGGGCACCGTGTGGCGCAATTACATCCTGGTCGCGATGGTGGAAAGCGCCGACGGCGAGCGGATCCTGCGCAGCCTGGTGCCTGCGGTAGAAACGGTCATTCAGCAGGGTCCCGTCTACGTCGCGATGCGCAGCTAGCCGCCCTTGTGGGAGCGCCCTTGGGCGCGAATGGATGCGAGTGAATCGATAGCTTGTTCGCGGGCAAGTCGCTCGGCCGCTTGCGGGCGAGCTCCCGCTCCCACAGCGGCTCCTCCCCGAGAACTAGGTTGTGGTCGCCGACGCGCGCCTGCGCTTCTGCGTCCTGACGGGCTTCGCGCGACCCGCGAGGGTCGCTTTCAGGAACGTTCCGGTGTGCGACCGCTTGTGCCCGGCAATCTCTTCGGGCGTACCTTCGGCCACGATCTGTCCACCGCCTGACCCGCCTTCCGGCCCCAGATCGATGATCCAGTCCGCGGTCTTGATGACGTCGAGGTTGTGTTCGATCACCACGACGGTGTTTCCCGCATCGCGCAGCTGATGCAGCACCGCCAGCAGTTGCGCGATGTCCTGGAAGTGCAGACCAGTGGTCGGCTCGTCGAGGATGTAGAGCGTCTTGCCCGTATCGCGCTTGGATAACTCGCGCGACAGCTTCACGCGCTGGGCTTCGCCGCCCGACAGGGTCGTCGCGCTCTGGCCGAGACGGATGTAGGACAGGCCGACGTCCATCAACGTCTTCAGCTTTCGTTCCAGCATCGGCACTGCCTCGAAGAACGCGTACGCGTCTTCGACGGTCATCTCGAGTACTTCGGTGATGTTCTTGTCCTTGTAGCGCACGTCGAGCGTTTCGCGGTTGTAGCGTTTGCCCTTGCACACGTCGCAGGGCACGTAGATGTCGGGCAGGAAGTGCATCTCGACCTTGATGACGCCGTCGCCCTGACACGCTTCGCAGCGACCGCCCTTGACGTTGAAGCTGAATCGCCCCGGCTGATAGCCGCGCGCGCGGGCCTCTTGAGTCTGGGCGAACAGATCGCGGATGGGCGTGAACAACCCCGTGTAGGTCGCGGGGTTGGAGCGGGGCGTCCGGCCGATCGGGCTCTGATCGATGTCGACGACTTTGTCGAGCAGATTGAGGCCGTCGATGCCGTCGTGGGGGGCTGCGGTATGCGTGGTGGCCTTGTTGAGCACACGCGCGGCGACCGGAAACAGCGTGTGATTGATCAGTGTCGACTTGCCCGACCCGGAAACCCCCGTGACGCACGTGAACAGACCGAGCGGCACGTTCAGCGTCAGCGACTTCAGGTTGTTGCCGCGCGCGTTGCGAATCGTGAGCTGGTGCTTCGCGTCGACGGGCGTGCGGTGCGGTGGTATCGGAATGGACTTCTTGCCGGACAGGTACTGCCCCGTGATCGATCGTTTCGCGGCGACGATGTCTTCGAGTGAACCTTGCGCCACCACCTCGCCGCCGTGCACGCCAGCGCCAGGACCGATGTCGATGATCTGATCCGCGGTGCGGATCGCTTCTTCGTCGTGCTCCACCACGAGAACCGTGTTGCCGAGGTCGCGCAGATGCGTGAGCGTGCGCAGGAGGCGCGCGTTGTCGCGCTGGTGGAGACCGATGGAAGGCTCATCGAGGATGTACATCACGCCCACGAGCCCGGCGCCAATCTGGCTGGCGAGACGAATACGCTGCGCTTCGCCGCCGGAAAGGGTCTCGGCACTGCGATTGAGCGTCAGGTAATTCAGTCCGACGTCGACGAGGAACTGCAACCGAGCCCTGATTTCTTTCAGAATCTTGTCGGCGATCTCGCCGCGGCGTCCCGTCAGTTTCAGCGAATCGAAGTGTGCCAGGCTCGCTTCGACGGAGAGATCCGTGAGTGCCGGCAGGGTGACGTCGTCGATGTAGACGTTGCGCGACTCTTCCTTGAGTCGGGTGCCGGCGCACGCTGGACAATCGCGCACCATCAGAAAGCGCTGCAGATTCTCGCGCACCATGTTCGAGTCGGTTTCCCGATATCGCCGCTCCATGTTGGGGATCACGCCTTCGAAGCGATGCCGGCGCTGAATCTTGTCACCACGATCGTTGACGTAACTGAAGTCGATCTTCTCGTCACCGGAGCCCTGCAGGATTGCATCCCGATGTTTCTTCTTCAGGGTCTTGAACGGTGCCTCGGCGTCGAAACCGTAGTGGTCTGCCAGCGATGTGAGCATGTGGTAGTAGTAGACGTTGCGCCGATCCCAACCGCGAATAGCGCCCTCGGCGAGTGACAGATCTTCGTCCTGCACAACCAGGCTCTCGTCGAAGAATTGCTTGACCCCGAGACCGTCGCACTGCTGACATGCGCCGGCGGGATTGTTGAACGAGAACATGCGCGGCTCGAGTTCGGAGACGCTGTAGCCGCACTCGGGACACGCGAAACGCGCACTGAAGATGATCTCGTCGGCCTTCTCGTCGTCGATCATGGCGACGCGCGCGACGCCGTCGGCTAGATTCAGTGCGGTCTCGAACGATTCTGCGAGACGTTGCTGCACATCCTTGCGCGCACGCAAGCGGTCGATCACTGCTTCGATGGTGTGTTTCTTCTTCTTGTCCAGCGTCGGCGGATGATCGAGGTCGGTGACGATTCCGTCGACGCGCGCCCTGATGAATCCGTTGGCAACCAGTTCTCGAAACACGTGCTGGTGCTCGCCCTTGCGGTCGACGACCACGGGTGCCAGAACCATCACGCGCGTGTCCTCGGGCAGGCTCAGCACCTGATCCACCATCTGGCTCACGGTCTGTGCGTCCAGCGCCTGTCCATGAGTCGGGCAGCGGGGTTCGCCCACGCGTGCGAACAGGAGTCGCAGGTAGTCGTAGATCTCGGTGATCGTACCCACCGTCGAACGCGGGTTGTGCGATGTGGATTTCTGCTCGATCGAGATCGCGGGCGACAAACCCTCGATATGGTCGATGTCGGGTTTCTCCATCATCGACAGGAACTGTCGCGCGTAGGCGGAGAGCGACTCTACATAGCGGCGCTGACCCTCGGCATAGAGGGTGTCGAAGGCGAGCGACGACTTGCCCGACCCGGACAGACCGGTGATCACCACCAGCCGGTCGCGCGGAATGCGCAGGTCGAAGTTCTTCAGGTTGTGGGTGCGCGCCCCACGCAGCCAGATCGCGTCCACGGCAGATGCTTCGCTGGGAAACAGGAAAACATACGCGATGGCCCGCCCAAGAGCCAACTGTCCCCGGAGACGGAAACTGTCCCCGGAGACGGAAACTGTCCCCGGAGACGGAAACTGTCCCCGGAGCACCCCGGCATGGCGGTTTTCTGCCACCAGCGCGGGCGGGTGGCTCCGCGGCGGCGTGGTCTCCCGCGTGGGTTTCGAAGGTGCGATGCGCTAGACTGCCGCGCTCGATTATTTCGTGAGGCATGGCCATGGCGCGCGGCATCAACAAGGTGATTCTGATCGGCAATCTCGGCCGCGATCCCGAAACTCGGTACACCCAGGGCGGCGCGGCGGTGACGAACTTCAGCATCGCAACCTCCGAGAGCTGGCGCGACCGGCAAACCGGCGAGCAGAAGGAGCGGACGGAGTGGCACAACATCGTCTGTTTCGCGCGTCTCGGCGAGATCGCCGGCGAGTACCTGCGCAAAGGCAGCAAGGTCTACATCGAAGGGCGGCTTCAGACCCGCAAGTGGCAGGACAAGGAGGGTGCCGACCGGTACACCACCGAGATCGTGGCCAACGAGATGCAGATGCTCGACTCCCGCGGTGCCGGTGGCGGGGCTGGCGACAGCGCGCCGCGGCAGTCCTCCGGCGGCACGAGCAAAGGCGGATTCGAGCCACCACCGGCCGACAACTTTGCGGATGACCTGGACGACGACATTCCGTTCTAAGCGCGGCTGCTCCGCCCCGGCGCGGAGAGAACTTCGACCGCCGTGGTAAGGTAGCGCCCATGCAACTCAGCCACGAACTCCACCGTGAAGTGCCGCTGTTCCCCTTGCGGACCGTGCTGTTCGCGGGCGGGCGGTTGCCCCTGCGCATCTTCGAGCCGCGGTATACGGATATGGTCAGCCGGTGCATGAAAGAAGACACCGGCTTCGGCGTCGTGCTGATTCGCGACGGTGCCGAGAGTCGGGCTGTCGCCGATACGCCGCAGCCCGATGTGTTCGCGATCGGCACCTACGCGCGCGTGGTCGACTTCAACGCCAGAAGCGATGGCATGCTCGGGATCATGGTGAGCGGCGGGCCCCGCTTCCGCGTGCTGCGCACGTACGAGCAGCCCGATCACCTGATGATGGGTGAAGTCGAGTTCCTGCCGGAGGAGCGTGCGCAGGCCGTGGGCACCGAGCACGCGCCGCTGGTCGAGATTCTGCGTGAACTGCTGAAACATCCCCTGGTCGCCAAACTCGCGTTGTCGGTGAACTTCGACGACGCGCGATCGGTGAGCTGGCGGCTCGCCGAACTGTTGCCGATCGAACCGGAGATCAAGCAGAGTCTGTTGCAGATGAGTCTGCCGCGGGAGCGGTTGGCCGAGCTGTCCCGGCTGGTGAGTCATCTGCGCAGCTGACCCATGAGCATCGAATCCACAATGCGCGCCATGGGCGCGGACGCGCGCCGGGCATCGCGAACGATGGCGGCAGCGTCACCTGCCAAGAAGTCGAAGGCGCTGAATGCGATCGCCGAAGCACTCGATGCGGCGCGTGCCGATTTGCGCAGTGCCAACGAACGCGACCTGTCGAAAGCACGTGCGGACCAGCTCGATCAGCCATTGATCGACCGCCTCGTGCTGGACGACGCTGCGATCGACCGGATGATCGCGGGTGTACGTCAGGTGGATGGGCTCGCCGACCCCGTCGGGGCCGTGAGCGATCTCAAGTACCTCCCGTCCGGCATCCAGGTGGGGCGGATGCGCGTGCCGCTGGGCGTGATCGGCATCATCTACGAATCGCGTCCGAACGTGACCGTCGACGCCGCGAGTCTCTGCCTGAAATCGGGCAATGCCTGCATTCTGCGCGGCGGGTCGGAAGCCATTCATTCGAACCGCGCGATAGCGAAGTGCATCGCGGCGGGTTTGAACGTCGCCGGCCTGCCCGCGCATGCCGTACAGGTCGTCGACACGACCGACCGTGCGGCCGTCGGTGAACTCCTGAAACTGGATGAGTACATCGACGTGCTGGTGCCGCGGGGTGGCAAAGGACTGATCGAGCGCGTGAGTCGTGAGACTCGCATTCCCGTGATCAAACATCTCGACGGGATCTGTCACGTCTACATCGACGAGTTCGCAGACGAGTCGATGGCGCTGGCGATTGCGGTCAACTCGAAGACGGAAAAATACGCGGTTTGCAACGCCATGGAGACCCTGCTCGTGGACCAGGCGATTGCGACGCGAGTGCTCGGACCGCTTGCAGATCGGTACCGTCAGGCGGGTGTGGAACTGCGCGGGTGCGACCGTACGCGAGAGATCGTCGGTGACATGGAGCCTGCGACGGAGGCGGATTGGCGCACGGAGTACCTTGGCCCTGTGCTCTCCATCCGGGTGGTGGCGGGTTTGGACGAAGCCATCGATCACATCAACACCTACGGTTCGCAGCACACCGACGCGATCGTCACAGCGGACTATGCGCGCGCACGGCGGTTCCTCACCGAGGTCGATTCGGCGTCGGTGCTGGTCAATGCCTCGACGCAGTTCGCGGACGGCTTCGAGTTCGGTCTGGGCGCGGAGATCGGCATATCGACCGACAAGCTGCACGCGCGTGGCCCTGTGGGTCTCGAGGGACTGACGTCGCAGAAGTACGTGGTGTTCGGCAACGGCGAGATCCGACTGCGTTGATCGCGCTCCTGGGCGGGACCTTCGACCCCGTGCACCTCGGCCATCTGCACGCGGCGCGCCGCGCCGCGGAGCATCTCGAAATCGACTGTGTGCACCTGGTGCTGTCGGCGCGTCCGAGCCATCGCGGCCCGCCCGGTGCGTCGGTCGAGCATCGCTGGGAGATGCTGCGGCGTGCAGTTGCCTCCGACCCGCTGCTGGAAGCCGACGACTCGGAGCTGCGCAGAGTGGGTCCCTCCTATACGGTCGATACGCTGCAGGCGCTGCGAGACCGGCTCGGCAGTACCGAATCGATCGCCTGGATCCTCGGATGGGACGCATACCGACTGCTGCCCACCTGGCATCGCTGGACGGACGTGCTGCAACTGTCACACCTGTTCGTGGTGCGTCGACCCGGTCAGAGCATGGCGCTGGATGTGCAGATGACCCGTTTCGATGCGTCCCACACCACCACCGATCTGGCCGCGCTGCGTGCGGCGCCGTCCGGTTTTGTGATGCATCTGACAGATCCGATGCTGCCGATGTCGTCCACTGCGATCAGATCATTACTGGCACGCGGCGAAGACGCTGGTCATTTGCTCCCCGCCGCAGTCTGGTCCTATATTAAGGAGCGGCACTTGTACGGAGGCACCCCCGCTTAATGTCACCCCAAAACCTGCGCGACCACGTAGTTCGCGCGCTGGAGGATCTGAAAGGCCGGGACATCGTCGCCCTCGACGTCACCCGGGCGACCAGCGTCACGGACTTCATGGTCATTGCCAGCGGCACGTCCAATCGTCATGTCAGAGCCCTCGTCGATAACGTTCTCGAATCATCCAAAGCCAGCGGTGTTGCCCCCCTCTACGGCGTCGAAGGCCGCACGACGGGGGATTGGGTGCTGCTCGATCTCGGCGACGTGGTCGTCCACGTCATGCAGAAGGAAGCCAGGGAGTTCTACGACCTCGAGCGACTCTGGTCGGAGCTGCCGAGCGCCGTTACTGCCTGAACCGATCGGGCCAGGGGAAGGTCTGTTCGCGGCGCGTGAACGCGCCGCTCGCGGCCCGGCGTGTCGCGCGCGATCCCGCCCGTGAAAATCCGGCTCTTGAGCGTGGGAACGCGGCAGCCCTCGTGGGTCAAAGAAGGCTATGACACCTACGCCAAGCGCATGCCCAGGGAAACGACCCTCGTTCTCGATGAGATCCCGGCGCCGGCGCGAAAGGGCAGCGACCGTGCGCGCTGGATCCACGACGAGGGCGTCGCCCTGCTCCAGCGCATCAAACCGGGGGAACGCGTGATCGCGCTGGACGAGATAGGACGTCAGCTCGCCACCGCCGACCTCGCGGAGGAAATGAGCCGCTGGCGCGACGACGGCCGCGATGTCGTGCTCGTGGTAGGCGGCGCCGACGGGCTGTCCGATGAGTGCCGACAACGGGCGGATTGGCTTTGGTCGCTGTCTGCAGGTACGTTGCCGCACGGGCTGGTCCGCATCGTAGTTGCCGAACAGCTCTATCGTGCGTGGACCGTGCTGACCGGCCACCCTTATCACCGGGCGTGACGCTGACATGGCTGAGTCGACCCATCTGAAAGATTCCGAAGCCGAGCGCCGTCGTTTCACGACGAGGGCGATCGCGCTGTTTCTGATGGCTCTACTGGGCATCTTCGGCCTCGTCGCGCGCATGATTCAGCTGCAGGTCGTGGACTATCAGAAGTACAGCACGCGCGCGAACGAGAACCGTATTCAGATGCAGCCGCTCGCACCGCCGCGCGGCTTGATCTTCGACCGCCGTGGCGAGCTGCTCGCCGACAATCGGCCGGTGTTCACGCTGGGCCTCGTGGCCGAGCAGGTCGGCGACCTCGAGGCGGCACTTCGCAACATTGCGGAACTGGTGGACATCACGGAGCGTGACCTCGAAGCATTCCGTAAACGCGTCGCGCGACAGCGTCGTCCCTTCGAGCCGGTACCGCTCAAGTTCGTCTTGTCCGAGGAAGAGATCGCCGGTCTTGCGCTCAACCGGTTCCGATTGCCTGGCGTGGTCGTCGAAGCGCAGCTGGTGCGGCACTATCCGCTCGGCCCCAGCGTCGCACACGCCGTTGGTTCCGTGCGGCGCGTCAGCGAAGACGATCTGCAGCGCCTCGATCCAGTCAACTACAGCGCGACACAGTTCGTGGGCAAGCTGGCGGTCGAGCGCTTCTACGAACGCTCGCTGCACGGCCAGGTCGGGTATCAACAGGTCGAGATCGACGCGCGAGGCCGCATACGCGAGGTGCTGGCGGTGCAGCCGGCGGTCGCCGGCCACAACATCACGCTGCACCTCGACTCACAGCTGCAACTTGCGGCGGAGCGGGCACTCGGCGAACGCCGCGGCGCGGTGGTCGCGATCGAGCCACAGACCGGCGGGATCCTCGCGCTGGTGTCGCGACCCGGGTACGACCCCAATCTGTTCGTGACCGGTATGTCCGCGGAGCAGTATCGACAGTTGACGACGGTACGCGAGAAACCGCTCTTCAATCGCGCGCTCAACGGTCGCTACGCGCCGGGCTCCACGTTCAAACCCATCGTCGGCCTGGCTGGGCTTGCGCTCGGCGCCACCACGTGGGAGCGCACCATTCGAGATACGGGCGCTTTCCGGCTTCCCGGCCAGCGCAGGGCCTATCGGGATTGGAGCTGGAAGAAGGGTAACAGCGGCGGTCAGGGTATCGTCGATCTGCGTCGTGCGATCTACCGGTCGTCGAACACGTACTTCTTCGATCTGGCGTCGCGCATGCCGATCGACGACTTCGCCGGCTTCGTCGCACAGTTCGGCTACGGCCAGAACACGGCGCTCGACCTCGCGGATGCAAGTCCGGGTTTGCTGCCAACACCGCTGTGGAAGCGGGGCGCAAAGGGCGAACCGTGGTACCCCGGCGACAACGTCAATCTCGGCGTCGGTCAGGGTGATCTGCTGGTGACGCCGCTGCAACTCGCGACGGCGACCAGCATCATCGCCAACCGCGGCAAGTTCGTTCGTCCGCGCATGCTGAAATCGAGTGATCGTGAGCTTCTGGAGACCGACCCACCGCCCGAGCTTCAGAGCATCGCGGGCGTCACAGCGACGGATTGGGAGCGCATGGTCGAAGCGATGGGAGACGTGATTCATCGCGGCAACATGGGCTACCAGCAGAGCGGCACGGCGTGGGCTTATATCGGGCAGAACGCGCCCTATCGCATGGCTGGAAAATCGGGGACGGCCCAGGTGGTGGGGATTGCCCAGGGCGAAGAGTACGACGAGAAGATTCTCGATGAGTATCAGCGCAAGCACGCGTGGTTCATCGCCTTCGCGCCCGCTGATGCGCCGAAAATCGCGCTCGCCGTGCTGGTCGAAAACGGTGGTGGCGGCAGCTCCGTGGCCGCACCGGTCGCACGGGAAGTGATGGACGCATACCTGCTGCCCAAGGTGGCGAGCCGGTGATGCACCGGTGAGCAGCCGGGATTTCGTCAGGTCGCTGCCTGCGGGCCAGGGCTTGCGGATGCGGCAGCTGAACCTGATTCACCTCGATCCGCTCATGCTGGCCGTGCTGCTGGCGATCATGGCGTTCGGTCTCGTTGTTCTCTACAGCGCGCTGAGTCGTAACGTGGAGGTCTTCACCGGTCAGGTGCTCCGCCTGGCCGGCGCGCTCGTCGTGCTGGTGGTCGCGGCGCAGCTGGATCCGCGCATCTATCTGCGGTGGTCACCTGTGGCCTACGTGGTCGGTCTGCTGTTGCTCGGCGCGGTACTCGTCATCGGCGAGAGCGCCAAGGGTGCGACGCGTTGGCTCGATTTGCCGGGCTTACCGCGATTTCAGCCGTCGGAGGCCATGAAACTGGCGGTGCCGCTCGCGGTCGCCTGGTATCTGAACGATCGTCCGCTGCCGCCGCGGTTCACCGACCTGCTGGTCGCGCTGTCGATCATCGCCGTCCCGGCTGTACTGATCGCCGTGCAGCCCGACCTCGGTACCGCGATTCTCGTTTCCTGTGCGGGCCTGGCCGTAATCGTTCTATCGGGCGTGTACTGGCGATGGATTCTGCTGGCGCTCGTGACGGCGGCGGCAGCCGCGCCCGCGCTCTGGATGAACATGCGCGACTATCAGAAGGAACGGGTGCTCACGCTGTTCGACGCGGAGCGAGACCCGCTCGGTGCGGGCTGGAACATCATTCAGTCCACCACGGCCATCGGCTCGGGTGGCGTGTTCGGCAAGGGGCTCTTTCAGGGCACTCAGTCGCACCTCGACTTCCTCCCGGAGAGTCAGACCGACTTCATCATCGCGGTGGTTGCGGAGGAACTGGGCCTCATCGGCGTGGTCTTTCTGATGTTGCTCTATCTCGTGCTGTTCGCGCGTGCCCTGTACATGGCCACGGAGGCGCGCCATACCTTCGGACGTCTGGTCGTCGGCGCACTGGCACTGACGTTCTTCGTTTACGTATTTGTTAACATCGCCATGGTGTCCGGGTTGTTGCCGGTGGTCGGCGTGCCGCTGCCGCTGGTGAGCTACGGTGGCACGGCCGCCATCACATTGATGGCGAGTTTCGGAATCATGATGTCCATCCATACCCACCGCGGATGGTGACAAGGAGGTTGTTGATGCGGCTCGCCGTTGTGCTCGGTGTCACCGGCGTCGTGCTGTACGGGCTGTACGGTCGTGCGGAGGCCGACTACGCGGAGCGTCCTGAAGTGAACGCGTACGTGGATGAAGTCGTCGCACAGCACGGCTTTTCCAAGCCGGAACTGCTGGCGATGTTCGCCAGGGTCGAGAAGAAGCAGTCGATCCTGGATGCGATTTCGCGCCCAGCCGAGAAGACCAAGGCCTGGCACGAGTACCGGGAAATATTCGTCACGCCAAGTCGAATCGAACAAGGGATCGAGTTCTGGCGCGAACATGCCGCGGAGCTGACGCGGGCGGCGAACCAATACGGTGTTCCACCAGAGATGGTCGTCGCGATCATCGGCGTGGAGACCCGGTATGGGCGCAACACAGGCTCTTTTCGCGTTGCGGATGCCCTGTCTACCCTCGCCTTCGACTATCCCCCGCGCAGTGCGTTCTTCCGTAGCGAGCTGACGCAGTTTCTCCTGCTTGCCAGAGAAGAGGGAAGCGAGCCGCTGTCGTTGACAGGCTCCTACGCCGGCGCGATGGGCTACGGTCAGTTCATTCCGTCGAGTTTCCGTGCCTACGCCGTCGACTTCGATGGCGATGGCAAGCGCGATATCTGGCGCAACACCACCGACGCGATCGGTTCGGTGGCCAACTA